>JAIOYR010000145.1 GCA_021740995.1 Taibaiella sp. | reverse complement strand
TGGTGACCGGGCAGGGTATATTGATAGAACAGGCAAGGTGGTGATTGGTTTTAAGTTCGAGAAAGCTTTTGGGTTTGACAAAGGTCGTGCATGGGTACGTATGCAGGGAAAGTGGGGAATGATAGACAGATCGGGAAAGTATGTATTGCAGCCTCAATTCAAATCGCCGGATTTTCTGTATGCCAAGGAACTTACCGTGCTGGGTGGCTTTAGTAACGGACTGATATCTGTATGTATTGATTCGCTTCACGGCTATGCCGATACTAATGGAAAGCTGGTCATACCTTATCGTTACACAAGTGCCGAGCCATTTTACGACGAGCTTGCTGCCGTTTGGAAGGGAGAAAACATGGGGTTCATAGACAGAGCCGGGAAGTGGGTAATAACACCCAAGTACAAGTGGGCGGAAGGTGTAGGCCAGCCGGGTGAAGGTCCATTTACCGACGGCACTGCAGTAGCGCTGTTACCTGCAGACAAATGGGTGATCATTGATAAGAAGGGTAATCAGGTGTTGCCCATGCAGTTTGATCTGGACAACAATATATGGTTTGACGACGGGCAAACCTGTGCATCGGCCAACGGTAAGCGATATGTGTTCACCAGAAAAGGTCAGATACTTCATACCTTTTCAGGCATGGGCATCGTGGGACAATACACAAAAGACTTATTCTACGATTATGACCAGAAATGCTTCGTCAACATCAAAACAAAAATGAGGTACTGCGACTAATCAATTGAACGCAATTGATCGACTATTCCAATAGCAGTCCGTCGCCGGGTTGCAGGTTCAGATTCACGTCCATGCCCGCAATCCCTTCTATTGAGCCCCTGATATGAGCTGCATTGAGCAGCACTTTTTCCAGTTGTTTTTCGCGTGCCTTCCATAGCTTTTCCATTTGTTCTCTTTCCCGCTGTATAGAGGCTTTCATGGCACCAAAACCTTCACTTATAGCTTGCCATTGCAGCGCAAACTCTGTGCTGGTAAGGTAGTTGTAGAGCAAGACCATTTTGTCTCCTTTGTTTTCATGGCTTTTGGAGGCGGTATGCACCTTTATGAGCAGTTCGCGTAGTATATGCACTACAGCGGTTACTTCGCTGAATGTACAGATCCATATGTCGTCTTTCTGACCAAAACTATTGATGCCGTCTGGTAAAGCGGTACTTACGAGCACGCCCATATCGGCACCTTGCACACGCATATCTGCTTTTAGTTTTTCAGTCCAGTCCTTCCCGAAGTCTTTGGTGCGCTTACTTTCGAAAATGATATTGCCGCATTCCTGCCCATACTGGTTGCGCACAGTAAGTATACAATCTGCACCACGCTTACCCTTGCCCACTTCACTTACTACATCAAAGGGGAATGCATTGCGCAGCAACTCTTCCAATGCCAGTTCCTGCACTTCGCCCTGCATCTGCATGGAACCCTGTTCCATTTTGCGCTTCATTTCCTCTATGTGTTTTCGTTGCGCTTCCAGCTGCATTTCTTTTTCCTTCAGCTTCATCTGGAATTCGGTATCACGTAGCTTATTTTTTTCTTCTTCTTCTTTTTTGATCACTTCCGAAAGTTTGGATCTTTCTTCCATCATCTTGCGCTGCATTTCTATTTCCAGTTCCTGTTCCCTTGTTTTCAGTTCCTGCATTTTTTTCAGGAACTCCAGTTCCTTTTCTCTTGCTACCTGAAGCTTAGATTCGTTGGTTTTGTTTGCATCCTCCAGCATGCGGAGTTTGTTTTCAAAATCTGCACCTACCTTTTGTTGCAGCTCCTTACGCAGGGACACCTCCATAAGTTTTTTCTCGTCTTCTGCCTTTTTTACAATATCCTGTTGCTGTTGCAGCAACTGCTGCTCCTTTTGCCTGTATTGCTCATCTCGTTCCCGCTGCTTTTCCTGCCATTTCTGGTTGTATTCTTTGGTGAGTTCGTCCTTTACCGACTGGGCGATGGCAGCAGTGGGCTCGAACTGAGTACTGCAATTGGGGCAAATGATTAAGGTAGACATAATAATATGAAAATGAATTTGATGCGGCTGCAGGTTAAAAATCAGCCGCTCTGATTTGTGATAGGTAAATGTACGAAAACACTGTGCTCGGTTGCTATTGTTTTGGTGATCTTCCGTTTGGAAGCGGTGTGATAATTACTGCAATTCACTACCCGGACAAGTTATTTTGGCGTATTTTACGCGCCAATGCGGCTAAATACATTTATATTTATTTGCTATTTATTGTGTGCGTTTTCGGGTTATGCACAATCCGAGAAGAAGGCCGCACGCTATTTTAATGAAGCACTGGCACTGAAGGCAGGCAGACAGTACGACGATGCGTGCCGTAAAATGGAGCAGGCTATCGTCAATGATCCTTCGGCACCAGATCCTTATAGCATACTAGGTCAATGGTATTTTGAAGGCCATGAATTTGCAAAGGCAGCCGAAACATTCAAAAGCGGATCTATCAAAAGCAACAATGGCAGGTTCAGGTTTGCAAAGCCATTGGCAAAGAGTCTGCTCTATGCCGGGCAGGCCGACGATGCGCTGCAGGTCATAAATACATTTGCCACTATCAAGGACAGTGCCGACTGGAACCAGCTCAGGCGGCAGGCAGCCTTTGTGCGCACGGCCATGCAGAAAAGCTGGGGAGTCTGGCCTGAAAACCTTGGTATCCGCGTAAATACGCCCGATCCTGAATTGTTTCCTTCTATGGCAGTAGATACGCAGTTTTTGTATTTTACACGCCGCAGAAACAATATGGATGAGGATCTGTATTACGCCCGTGCCGACTCTTGTGGGGGGTGGTTTAAGGGGCTTAATATGGGAGATCCTCCAAACACGTCCAATCAGGAGTCTGCCCAATTTGTATCAGCCGACGGGCACTACCTGTTTTACACCCGGTGCGAAAACAGGAGCGAGAATGGCTGGGCAGAAGGTGGCTGCGATATGTTTATGGCTTACCGTGCAAAGCTAGACACAGAATGGACCATTGGGCAACCATTCGGGCAAACAATAAATACCACTTCATACGAGGGAATGCCTTCCCTTTCGCCCGATAACAGGGAATTGTATTTTGTGAGTGACCGCAATGGCGGTATGGGAGGATATGATATCTGGTTCTCGCGTTTCGAGAATGGCTTGTGGCAGTTGCCAGTCAATGCGGGCCCAAGTATAAATACACCGGGAAATGAAACAACACCTTACATATCTGCAGACAATCACACCCTTTTCTTTGCCAGTGATTATAGGCCGGGCATGGGTGGGACAGATATTTTTATGGCGCGCAGAACAGCTCAGCAATCATGGAGCCCTGCGGTGAATATGGGCTACCCTATAAACACAGCTCATGACGAAAAAAGTCAATTCGTGGCACTGGATGGAAAGACTTTTTATTTCGCATCAGACAGGAACGGTCCGGCTGGCAATTATGATCTTTATCAAACTGTGTTGCCGGGTATTGTTGCGCCTGCGCCCGTGAGTTATCTTCAGGGTTATGTGTTCGACAGTATCTCCCGCGAACGTCTTAATTCGGCAGCAATGCTCATATGCAATGCAGCTACCGGCGATACACTATACGAGTTGCGCAGCAACCGGGGAGATGCAACCTACATAATCACGCTGCAAGCCGGAAAGTCCTATGCGATTCACACCTCGCGGATGGGATACCAGTCAATAAGTGATACTGTATTGCTGGGTGAAGAGTTTGTAAAGCAGCCAATGACGCATAATGTAGCCATGCTAACCTTTGACTACAACCCGCTGAAGCCGATAGATGACAGCCTGATTGCCAGCATTCATTATGATGTGAATGTGACTGAATTGTCCGCTGCCGACAAGGAAGCTTTGCAGGCAGCTATTGCGCCCTGGGTAGATGTAGAGGAAATTGTGATTTATGTAAACGCCTACACCGACAATACAGGAACGCCCATGATCAATGAAAGCCTGTCTTACAAAAGGGCAAACGTGGTGGCACAAGAGGTGATCTCAGTTGGGTTTGATAAATCTGTTGTAACAGCGAAAGGATGGGGTGAGGCCAATGCGGTAGCGCCAAATGAAACTGAAGAAGGCAGATACAAAAATCGCCGAGTTGAGATTATTGTAAGACGTTAATTGGCTGTTATTTGTAAATTGTTGACATTATATGATATTTGAGATTTTGAAGTTATAACTTATTAGGTATACATTCACACTCTAAATTGTAGACTGATCAATTGTTGACGCGGATATTCTTTTGTTTGATGGGATTCATATTGTTTGTTTTCTGTTCATGTCATGAACAGAAAGCAGACGGCTTGTCATCTACTCCTGCGTTCGATAGTATTTTTGTTGCTGCCGACAAGCTTTCAGATTCAGGGTTCAGGAACGAAGCTTTGGCGATTGTCATGAATGCACATAGTAGAATGCCGCATCTGACAACCGAAGATGAAATTAATTATTATACTTATTGCAACATCATTTATAATCATGACGGCCAGCACGATAAATCGATTGTACTGGCCGATAGTATGCTGATGGTGCTTGACAAAGCAACGGTGACACCAAGTGTGCAGTCATGGCGTATAGTTGCTTATAATATTAAAGCAGATGCATTGTTTGCAGAGGGTATGTAACACAATGCCTACAATTATTATCATCTGGCACAGAAAATGGCTGTCGAAAACAGGGACTCCTGCTCATTGCGTACTTATACTTACAGCCTTGCAATGACACTTTACCGGCAACAGCGGTATCAGCAGAGTGCGGCACGGTTTAAAGAGGCGTTGGAGCAATCAAAGCCTTGTAATGAGGACTTCAATCTATTTTATTTCAAGCAGGAACTTATGGATAACATAGGACTGTGCTATAACGCAATGAAAAAGTATGATAGTGCATTATACTATTATCACATTGCGCTGAATTATCTCAATGAACGTACTGGTATGTATCCGCATAAGCATCAAAGTGTGTATGAAGCACCCAAGGCTGTGATTTACGGGAATATGGCCGAGGTTTATGTGCATTTGGGCAAGTTCGATTCGGCTACTGTGCTTTACGAGCACAGCATAGGCATCAATTTGCAAAAGGGGTATACAAATACTGATGCGCTTGTAGACCAGATCAAATTGGTGGATCTGTATTTTAAGACCAATGAATTTGAAAAGGCAAGGATCACGCTCAATAATATAGAAGCGGAACTGGACACTATACCCGATAAAAAATCGGAGCTAAATTGGCACAGGCTCAAATGGCTTTACTGCGAGCATATAGGTGATTCGCTCTGTGCATTCAGGCACCTAAGGACGTATACAGTTCAGAACGAAATATACCAGCACGATAACAAGGAACTGATGGAAACAGACCTTGATATGCGTGTAAAAGATCTCGAGAAGCAATATAGGATCAACTTGTTGTTGAAAGATAAAAGTCAGCAGAAACTTTACCTGATAGTGGTAACTGTACTGGCTTTGATGTCCATTGTGATCGTTTTTATGATGCTAAGAAACGCACGCAGGTCCCAGAAAAATGTGAAGTTGCTTACCGTACTGAATAATACGGTGAATGAGCAGAAAGAACAACTTGAAGTGGCGCTGGAAGGGCTGCGATTGAAGGAAAAAGATAAGACAAGAATACTTAAATCGGTGGCGCATGACGTAATGAACCCTATTGCGGCGATTGTCTCACTTGCCGATATCCTCTCTCACGACGGAGAGAACCTGACATCTGACCAGGTAGAAGTGCTAAATCTGATAAAGGAAGCGAGCAACAACTCGCTGAATCTGAGTCGGGACATTCTTGAGGCATCGGAGGAAATTGACGAGCATAATATGCAAAAGGAAAATACCGATATTAATAAGCTTGTTTCGAGGTCGGTAGAATTGTTGAGTTTCCGGGCACATGAAAAAGGGCAGCAGATTATTACAGACCTCCCTGCAGACCATGTGTTTGCATTCGTGTACAAAGACAAGATCAGGCGTGTCATCAATAACATACTCAACAATGCGATTAAGTTCAGTTTCGAACATTCTGTAATCGAATTAAAGCTTACGGAAAAGAAGG
>JAIOYR010000150.1 GCA_021740995.1 Taibaiella sp. | reverse complement strand
ACATGGCTTTGAGCTTACCGTTTAGTGCTGCATCAAACATGTCAGGTATTTTCATACCTGCATAGTCCGGCAAGTTTGCCTGATAAAAATCTTCGTATTTCTAGTGATACTCTGGTACAGACACATCAAAATAGCCCGCTCCCTGGTATGGCTGGCAACCCATATCTGCCGATCCCTGCACATTGTTCTGTCCTCTCAGCGGATTCACACCCACGCCCGGCCTGCCTACATTACCGGTAATCATCGCCAGGCTGGTAATCATCATTATGGTAAACGTACCCTGCGAGTGCTCAGTTACACCCAGTCCATGAAACTCCATCGCATTCGGAGCCTTGGCATAGGCAATCGCCGCATCACGCACCAGTTGCTTATCTACGCCGCATATCTGCTCCAGCTCATCAATATTCTGAGACAGTATTTCTTGTTTAAACTCTTCATATCCTTCTGTCCGGTTGGCTATAAAATCTTTATCCTCCATACCCTCACTGATGATGAAATACAACATCATATTCAGTAGCGCCATGTTGGTACCGGGACGAAGTTGCAAATGGTAGGTTGCATACTTGGCCAGTTCTGTTCTGCGCGGGTCTATGACAATACTTGTACGACCGCTCAGCGCCACCTGCTTCAGCTTCGCCCCTGTTACAGGGTGTCCGTCCGTAGGGTTCGCACCTATAACCATGATACAATCTGTTAACTTCAGATCCCTGATCGAGTTGGTTGCTGCACCAGTACCAAACGCCCTTTGCATACCTATTGCCGTTGGCGAATGGCATACACGCGCACAGCAATCGATATTGTTGGTACCCATCACGGCTCTGATGAATTTTTGCATCAGATAATTCTCTTCATTGGTACCGCGTGACGACGAAATACCAGCCACAGAATCCGGACCATGCTTCTCCTTTACCTCAGTAAGCTTTTTAGCTATGAAATCGTACGCCTCATCCCAGGTAGCCGGTTCAAATTCGCCATTGCGCTTTATCATCGGTGTCCGCAAACGATCTTTGTGATTGTAAAAAGCAAACGCATAACGCCCCTTCAGACATGTATGTCCCTGATTGGTATCTGCCTCGTATGGCGCCTGTATCGATTTTATTTTTCCTCCCTTCACCGCAACTTCAAGGTTGCACCCTACACCACAATACGTACACACAGTACGCACCTTTTCATCGACCTGAATGGATTTCGACTCAAAAATATCTGAAATAGCAGAGGTAGGACAGGCCTGCGCACAGGCACCACAACTCACACAATCAGATTTTTCAAAGTTAGTCTCCAGACTTTTTATGATGTGGCTATCGAAACCTCGGCCGCCCATACTCAATACAAACTGTCCCTGTACTTCATCACACGCCCGCACACACCTGAAACAGTTGATACACTTCGAAAAATCTGAAGTCATATAGGCATGGCTCAGATCTTTTTTCTTGTCCAGATGATTCTTTCCCTCCGGATACCGCACATCGCGGATACCCACTTTGGCAGCCACGGCTTGCAATTCACAATTATTATTTACCTCACACGTCAGGCAATCCAGCGGATGATCTGTAAGGACCAGCTCCACTATATTCTTGCGCAACTTTTGAATTCTATCTGATTCCGGATAAATAAACGAACCCGGCATCACAGGCGTATGGCACGATGCCATCGTTTTAACAGGACCATCCTTCACCAATGCCACATCTACGCTGCACACCCTGCAAGATCCGAATGGATCCAGATTAGGCGCATCGCACAACGTAGGCACAGCGTCCTTGCCAAAATGCCTGCGCATTAGCGCCAGTATTGTATCTCCTTCCTTCACTTCATACGGCTGATCATTAATGTAGGCCACTTTGGCCGCAACCTCTGCCGACGACCCTCCCGAATTTGACTTGTTCTCTACGAAATACTGCTTGCTCATCGTCTTTTGTTTTGAACCTTATATAATCTAAACAAATACTTTCTGGTATTTTATGTGCCCCGCACAACGGCGTTTAGCACAAAATCAAATATAACCAATTTTCGGAAATACTGGCCACATCATCTGCCTCTATGGTACTCACTTTGCCAAACATTTGGGCGAACAGCAGTATGTAATATTATAGCTGATGGTGTCCTTACCCAAACAAGCTCAACGGGATCCCACGAAAATACCAGAAATTCTACGGCGAAGAGTAATTACTTTAAAAACAAAATACATACATCTGCTCAACATACCTAATCAACTGATTTACCTGCTCAGACTACCTGTTTTCCTGACCTTAATCAGGAAAACGATCCAAACACTATGACGACCGTCATGTAAGTCAGCTGATTAAACATCTATTTTTACAAAATAAAATATAAAAAAGCCCAAATGACTCTTCAACTTACCCGTGTACAAAAAAACGTGCTAGCTTATGTATTAGCAAATTTTATTTTTGTCGTGTTTTACGATAAGATAGCTACACTTGCTTTTTTTGCCACAGACTGGGCTCCTCAGTTCCGGCATTATGTTGAGTTTTCTTCCATATCAATAGCGGGCATACTTACTGTTTCTGCAGTTGGCCAACTTAAAACCGGTACTGCCTCAAAAACAGAATTAATCGCACGCGAAAACGAATTTTATAAGTCATTGATAGACCACGCCGGTGACCTCACGGCAATTACAGATGCTGAAGGTAATATCCGATTTATTGCTCCGAATATCTTTAATATCCTCGGCTACAGCGTTGAAGAAATTCAAAACAAGACAATATTCGAACTGGTACATCCTGAAGAAAAAGAAGCACTGATACTTTTTAATGCGGAAGTCGCAAATACTCCCGGAAAGCTATTTACATATGAAGCCCGGATGCGCCACAACAATGGTGATTATATCTGGATGGAAGGAACTATTATCAACAAAATAAACGATTCAACGATAAAGGGTATCCTGACCAATGCCCGTGTCATCACGGCAAGAAAAGAAGCACAAGACAAAATGGTGAAAAGCGAACAATTGTTCAGTTCAGCTTTCGAACAGGTTGCTGTAGGTATGGCCAATATCAACCTATCTGGTCAATGGTTGAGAAGCAACTCGCAATTATCTGCAATTACAGGATACAGCGCTGCAGAACTTGCAAGTATAGACTACCATGAGTTCTTTCTTCCCGCTGACCGCAGTTCAGTGACCCAATACGTGGAAAATGTACTGCATGGCGAAAAAGAAAACAAATGCCATCAATTTAGGATCATCAGAAAAGATAAATCCTTATTTTGGATAGAACTCTTGCTCAATCTGATAAATGACGGACAACAGCACCCACAATATCTGGTAGTGGTAGTAAAAGATATAGATGAAGCAAAAAAGAACGAATTACAACTGGCGTATAAGAAGAAGGAACTGAACACATTTATATATCGGTCTTCACACGACCTTCGCGGTCCTATTACAACGCTGCTCGGGCTGGCAGAAGTTGCCCTGCTGGATACACCCGATGAACGCTCACGGGAATATTTCAGAGACTTTCATCAGGTGGCGTTCAAAATGGAACAAACGCTCGATGACCTTATGGCAGTTACCCGGATAAAGGACAACAAGATCACCTTTGCGGAAGTAGACCCAAAGAGCCTTATCTACACACATCTCAAATCCAGGAAACTTGAAGATATTGTAAGAAATGCAAAAATTGAGGTAGAAGTCGAACCGGACTGCCACTATCGCACCGACGAGGCGCTGCTAAATATAGTTCTGAGTCACTTACTGGACAATGCATTCGTCTTCGGCAAGCCGGAAACTCAAACAACAGTAGCCGTCAGTTTCAAGATAGTAGACGGATTGATCAGGGTGAAGATCGCCGACAATGGGATTGGCATTGCAAAGGAAGACATGGCACACGTTTTCGACCTGTATTACAGAGGAAAAAACACACAACGTGGCAGTGGAATAGGCTTATACCTGGTGCAGTCCGCTATCGAAAAGCTAAACGGTACTATTAATATTGAAAGCCAACCGGAAAAAGGAACCATAGTGACGGTGACCATCCCCAATAAAACCTTGGATTTAGCTACATTTAGTACTGACCCGTACTTAGCATAACCAGCGTACACGCTGATTTAACACTTATGCCGTTCTGAATGGCAAGGGCTTCAAGTTCCTCATTTTCTGTACCCGGATTAAAAATGATACGTCTGGGCTTTAATGAGAGTATGTAATCGTAGTATGCTTTCTGGTGGTCGGGGTTGAGATACAAGGTCACTGTCTCTACGTCTTCGTTTGGCTGCAACTCTGTACCAATTGGCATTCCACTCACCATTCCCGCTTTCCTGCCTATCGCTACAACAGGGTGTCCCGCGGCCTGCAGCCGCATCATAGCCATATTGCTATACCGCCCCGGATTCTCCGATGCACCTAACACAAGTGTCTTGTTTTTCATAAAAATGTGTTTGTAAACTCCTTACAAAGATACCAATACCTTCTTTTATGAAATGTGAATGTTATGCTCCACCATGGTACATTGTACACACAAGAACCTGTTAACTTAAGGAAGTAGTTGACAATTCAACAACCCATTTGGCCGGCAAAACCCAACAAGCCAGCATGCTCCAAGCCACCAGAAATTACGACTTTAGACTCAAGACTTTCTACTTGCTACTTGCTACTTTAGACTCAAGACTTTCTACTTGCTACTTTAGACTCAAGACTTTAGACTTTAGACTTTATACTTTAGACTTTATACTTTATACTATCTACTAAATAGACATCGCCACCATCTCCGCAATATCCATCACTTTTACGCTGTCTTCTTTTTCCTTGTTCTTTACACCATCGGTAAGCATGGTCGTACAAAACGGGCAATTTGCGGCTATGATGGTTGCCCCAGTTTCCAATGCCTGTTCAGCCCGCTCAAAATTGATTCTTTCAGCACCAGGCTCTTCCTCTTTAAACATTTGTGCACCACCCGCACCACAACACATGCCATTGCTTCGGCAACGCTTCATTTCTATCAGTTCAGAATCAAACGCCTGTAGCACTTCTCTCGGCGCTTCATATATGCCATTGCCCCTGCCCAGGTAGCAACTATCATGGTACGTAATCTTTTTTCCCTTGAATGCGCCACCATCCTTCAACACTATCTTGCCCTCATTGATAAGTTGCTGCAGAAAAGTTGTGTGATGCATTACTTCGTAATTACCACCTAACTTAGGATACTCATTCTTGAAAATATTAAAACAGTGCGGGCAAATAGTAACCACCTTCTTAATCCCATAAGCATTAAGAGTATTGATGTTGTTATATGCCATCATCTGAAACAGGAACTCATTACCCGCCCTGCGTGCCGGATCTCCGGTACACATTTCCTCCTTGCCCAGTATCGCAAATTTCACGCCTACCTTATCCAGTATCTGCGTAAATGCCCTTGTGATACGTTGTGCACGCTGATCAAACGAACCAGCACAACCCACCCAGAAAAGCACTTCCGGCATCTCTCCACTCGCGGCATATTCTGCCATGTTTTTTATCGGCATAATCTTCTTTGATTTTTTACGAAAGCAATCATGTCTTTACATATCGATTTCGGTGTACCTCCCTCACTCGCTCACTCTTATCCGTTCACCCACGCATCACTGTCGTCAGGGCTGAATTTCCATGGAGCCATATTGTTCTCTATATTCCCAAACATCAGATTCCACTCCTGTGGCGCACTGCTTTCTTCCATTACCAGATTGCGCCTTAGCTGCATGATAATGTCCAGCGGATCTATCATCACCGGGCAGGCTTCTACACATGCCTGACAGGGAGTACAAGCTCTTAATTCCTCAACAGTTATAAATCCATGCAGTAGCGACTTACCATCGTCCACAAACTCACCGTTTGCATTGATATTTTTGCCCACTTCCTCCATCCGGTCGCGGGTATCCATCATTATCTTGCGGGGCGACAGTTTCTTACCTGTCTTATTCGCCGGGCATACAGATGTACAACGGCCACACTCGGTACATGAATACGCATCCAGCAGATTTTTCCAGCTCAGATCCTGAATATCCTTCGCACCAAAACGAGGCGGAGCAGCAGCCTCGGCAGTAGCTGCCGGTGCCTTATCTGGCTCCATCATGTATAGTACCTCATTCTGAATTTCCTTCATATTCTTAGCCTCGCCCTGAGGTACCAGCT
>JAIOYR010000123.1 GCA_021740995.1 Taibaiella sp. | reverse complement strand
TACTTGGGGAGTTAAAGCGCAAATGGAAAGTGTCGATGATTTCTTTATTATATCGTGCTGATGACCTCGGCTACCTCACACCCAATCAGAAACGGTACTTATTACAACAATTTAATGAGCAAAAGATGCGTAGGAGGGAACCCAAAGAACTTGATGTCCCGATTGAGAGAGAATCATTGGTAAAAAAATGGATCAAAGAATTAAAAACTAAACAGAAGCTGAATGATAAAGGGGTGGCTTCCCTGTTTCATCTAAATATGGATGAATTTACGACACGCTACAATTAATATCACGAAATTACTATCTCACAACTCCACAGCGAAGATGAAATCAAGACATAAGCGTATTAACAGTTAAACAGTTTGGTATGGACACTATATCCAAGAATAAAACAATCCCGTTGCGGCCCTATTCACTGAAAGAACTCGCTGCACTCTATGAAGTTAAGCCCAGAACCGTAAAGATCTGGCTTCAACCATTTTCTTCTTTCATCGGAGATAAAAAAGGTAGGTTTTACACAATAAAGCAAGTAGAAATCATTTTTGACAAAATTGGCGAACCAAATGAGATGGATGCTGCTTGATTTTTTTGAAATCGGGGAAAATTTGTACTGATCGGGGAAAATCGATCCTGATCGGGAAAGCAGTTTTTCAGGACGGGATACTTTGCACGAAATATTAATTTTATGAGTTGCAAAGTGTTAAAGCCTGAGAAATTTAGAGTAGATGCTTTTACAGATAAGGTATCTTTAGAAGTAATGAGAAGTATCTGGAATGATAAAGAAAATACATATACGGATGAGCAATTGCTGAAAATGAGGGAGTGGGTGTATGTATTGGCAGATGTAATTTTTAATGCTTCCAAAAAGAGAAAGGGAAACAACATTATTAATTTAAACCCCATTAAGAATGAGACAGAAGAAAGCTATCCTATACATCCGGGTGAGTACAGACGAGCAAGCTGAAAAAGGACACAGTTTACGGCACCAGGAAGAGCGGCTGCGTAATCACTGTGCCATCAATGGCATAGAAGTAGTTGCACTGTACAAAGAAGATCACTCAGCTAAGACCTTTGAAAGGCCAGAGTTCAGGAAAATGCTGGAGTTCCTGAAAAAGAACAAGAGATATGCCGACTTACTGTTATTTCTGAAATGGGACAGGTTTTCAAGAAACGCACCCGAAGCATACAACATGATAAGCGTGCTTGGGAAATTGATGATAGAGCCGCAAGCGATTGAGCAGCCGTTGGATATGAGCGTGCCGGAGAACAAGATAATGCTGGCGGTATATCTTACAACTCCCGAAGTTGAAAATGACAGAAGGTCGCTGAATGTTATTGCTGGTATGAGACGTGCATTAAAAGATGGCAGGTGGATGTGCAAGGCACCCAAAGGCTATATGAACAGAAGGGATGAAGCCAACCGACCTTGCATTATTCCAAGTAAGGATGCGCCATTGGTTAAGTTTGCTTTTGAGCAGATGGCAACCGGGCAACACAATATTGAAGCAGCGAGAAAATTAGCCAACGCAAAAGGGCTGAAGATTAGCCGGAATATATTTTGGCATATGGTGCGCAATCCCATCTACATTGGCAAGATCGTTATTCCACCCTATAAAGACGAAGAAGCAACAATTGTGCTGGGTAAACATGAGCCAATTATCTCTGATGCTTTATTTTATGCGGTACAGGATGTTATATTGGGAAGGAAGAAGGTAGGGTTTCCCACACACAATAGTAAACAAGAGGAATTGCCGTTGCGGGGATTTCTGAAATGCGCTAAATGTGGTAAGACATTGACGGGTAGTGGTTCAAAAGGAAATGGAGGTAAATATTATTACTATCATTGTTTTGAAGGCTGCACAGAGCGTTTTAAAGCACCAATGGCTAATGACTTGTTTTATGGGCTGTTAAATCGGATTAGCGGCAATAAGAAGCTATTGCAGACCATTAAACACATTACTACTGATCACTACAAAAAGAACAATAAAGACCAATCGCTTGAAGTTGAGAAGGTAGATCGGGAAATTGAAACATACCGCAATAGGTTACAGAATGCTCAGACGTTAATGTTAGATGGAGCCTTGGATGCTGGCGAGTATCGCAGTATCAAGTCGAGATTAGAACCGGAAATTGAAAGGCTTATAAGAAAGCAAATCAATTTAAGTGAGAAGAACCCGGAAGAGCAGGAAGTAATGGAATTTGGTTTTTACTTTTTGAGTAATATGACGAAACTCTTTACAGAAGCGAGTTTGGAGGCAAAACATCAAATTATTGGTTCGATGTTCCCTGAAAAGATAGTTTTTGAAAATAAGGAACTTCGAACCAATCCTGAAAGCGGTGTCCTGCCGCTACTTATCAATGCCACAAAGGATTTCACGCTAAAAAAAGGGAAAGGGTCGAATAATTTCGACCCTTCTTCCCTTTTGGTGCCCCGAACAGGAATCGAACCTGCACTACCTTGCGATAACCAGATTTTGAGTCTAGCGCGTCTACCAATTCCGCCATCGGGGCTTTTACAGTCTAAAGTGGTGAGTGAAACGTAAAAAGCTGTGTGTATTATTCCCTGTTACTGTAGCTTTCGACTTTATACTTTCTACCTTATACTTCTTTATTGGGCTGCAAATCTATCAATTCTTTCCTGAATCCGCAATAAGTATTTTTTGCGGAAATACATGTCTTTTATTTGCAGGAGTAATGCCTCGGTTTGCTCACCGGCATCATACCGGCGGGTAAGGGCATCGGCGGCGGCCTCCCATGCCTGTAGCTGCTCTGCCAGATTATTGATAGCCGTGAGTCGGGCATTTTCATTATCCGGCATATCCTCATAATCGCTTATTACCTCATTCAGGTCCATCATTTCCATCAGGAAGGCAGGTGGCAGGTTGTACTTTTCGTCTTCTTCCATTACACCACTTGTTTTCAGTACGTAAGCCATAGTGGCATCCTGCGATTTCAGGGTTTTGTAGGCTTCATTGTTGAGTGCAGCCATGCGCAGCGGCTCTATCATAGCGGCGGCGTCCCCGGCAGCATACTTGTCGGGGTGGTGCTGGCGGCTTAGCTCATAAAATTTGCTCTTTACAGCCGCCTGGTCGGGGTGAAAAGATGCCGGAAGCTTATAAAGCTCGAAATAGTTTGTCATTGATGAAGTTGGTGTGTGTGCTATCTTTGCACAAAACTACGAAAGATGCTGCGCATAGGACTGATAAGGGAAAGGAAAAAATTGCCGGATGAGCGGGTGGCACTAACACCACGGCAATGCACCCATATAGTGAATAAGTACCCCGGCATCTCTATTACCGTAGAGCCATCTCCCAATCGTTGTTTTACCGATGCAGAATATCTGGCAGAAGGGGTTAGCATGAGCGATGACCTGAGTGGCTGTGATATTTTGCTGGGCATCAAGGAAGTGCCGATAGAAAACCTGATGCCCGGAAAAACTTATTTCTTTTTCTCGCACACCAAGAAAAAACAGGCACACAACCAAAAGCTGATGTATGCACTGATAGAAAAGCGCATACGCATGATAGACTATGAGTGCCTTACCCATAGCGACGAGCAGCGCATACTGGGCTTCGGTATCTATGCCGGTATAGTGGGTGCACATAATGGGTTGCTTACTTACGGCAAAAAACACGGGCTGTATACCCTTCCGCCGGCGCACAGTGTAAGAACCTACAACGACCTCATGCTGGCTTATGACGAAGTGAAAATACCTAATATCAAGATTGCAGTCACCGGCTCCGGCAAGGTAGCATCGGGCGTGCTGGATGTGATGCGCCGGCTGGATATAGAAGAGGTAGAGCCCGGCGACTTCCTCACCCACCAGTACGAATACCCGGTGTTCACACACCTGAAGGGGGCAAGTCTCTATGCCCGCAAAGACAACAATATGTTTCACCGCGATGACTTTCATGCACACCCCGAGGCTTATAAATGCCTCTTCTCGGCCTATGTGAATCAAACGGACATCCTGATGAATGGCATATACTGGGAGCAGCGAATAGCCCGCTTGTTTGAGAAAGAAGATATAAAACGTAACGACTGGCGAATAAGTGTGATAGCAGATATAAGCTGCGATGTAGATGGCTCTGTACCCATTACCCTGGATTCTACCACTATTGCTGACCCCGTATTCGGCATAGACCGCACTACACTCCTGCAAACATTACCATTTGCCAATACCAGAGATACCATAGACATAATGGCCGTAGATAACTTGCCCAATGAGTTGCCCTGCGATGCCTCTCAGTATTTCGGTGTACATCTGGAAAAGTATATACTTCCTGAACTGCTGAAGGCCGAAAGTGAACTGCTGAAACGGGCTACTATCTGTGAAAACGGAAAACTCACAAAGAAATATGATTACCTGAGCGACTATGCCTATAAGTAGGGGATTTGGAATTTAGGATTTGGAATTGAATTTATATACCCCTATAAGTATACCCAATCAAAAGTAGCCTTCACTTTAGCTACCTTTGCACCTCCAAAACAACATTATGGGCAAAGTAGCCATCAATATAGCCACCGGCAGCTTACAGACACAGGATATTATAGTAGGGATAGACCTTGGCACCACCAATAGTCTGGTAGCCATAGTGCGCAGCGACACACACCAGCCTATAGCACTAAAGGAAACCGACGGACTGGCTCTTGTGCCATCCATTGTTCATTTTGACGAATATGGCAATACCTCAGTAGGCAACCCTGCCCGGGCTATGCTGCTACAGCAGCCGGAACGCACCATATATTCCGTGAAACGCCTTATGGGCAAGTCTTACAAGGATGTAACCAGCAAGGAAGGCTCCTATGCCTACAATATTATTGACGATGATACCGATGCACTGGTGAAGATACAGGTGGGTGAAAAGTTCTACTCGCCTATAGAGTTGTCTTCATACATACTCAAGGAACTTAAAAAACGTGCCGAGCATATACTCAAAGCCAACATCAGCAAGGCCGTAATTACCGTTCCTGCTTACTTCAATGATGCACAGCGGCAAGCCACCCGCGATGCCGGCAGACTTGCTGGGCTGGACGTGCTCCGCATTATCAACGAGCCTACTGCTGCAAGCCTCGCTTATGGCATAGGTGCCCGCCATGGCGAGGAAAAAACCATAGCCGTTTATGACCTGGGTGGCGGCACATTCGATGTCTCTATACTAACTATCAGCAATGGCATTTTCGAGGTACTGTCTACCAATGGCGATACCTATCTGGGTGGCGATGATATAGACAATCAGATAGTCGCTTATTGGGATTCAGAATTGGGTATTGGCAATCTGGGAGATAAATCCCGTATGCAGCAATTAAGAATACTGGCAGAGGAAGCCAAAAAACACCTGACCGACAATGATACGTATGAAAGCGAGATAGGCGGAAAGAAATTATCGATTACAAAAGCAAAGTTTAATGAACTGATACAGCCACTGGTAGACCGTACCATTCTGGCATGTGCCAATGCACTCAGAGATGCAGGTGTTACCAAACAGCAGATAGATGCAGTGGTGATGGTAGGCGGAAGCACACGTGTGCCGCTGGTGAAGGATAGTGTACGTGACTTCTTTGGCAAAGAAGTATATGACAAGCTGAACCCTGACGAAGTAGTGGCGCTGGGTGCTGCAGTGCAGGCCGATATACTTGCCGGCAACAACACAGAGATGCTATTGCTGGATGTTACACCCCTGTCGCTGGGTATAGAAACCATGGGTGGACTCATGGATGTGCTCATGCCTCGCAACTCTAAAATACCCAACCGTGCTGCAAGGCAATATACTACCCAGAAAGACGGACAAAGTGGTATGCGTATTTCTGTATTTCAGGGAGAGCGTGATCTGGTAAAAGACAACAGAAAACTGGCAGAGTTTAACCTCACCGGCATTCCCGGCATGCCTGCCGGTCTGCCAAAGGTAGAGGTTACATTTTTAATTGATGCCGATGGTATACTACGTGTAAGTGCTATTGAGTTGCGCAGTGGCGTGGCACAGACCATAGATGTGAAACCACAGTATGGCCTGACCGACGAAGAAGTGGAAAAAATGCTGCTCGACAGTCTGCTGCACGCAAAGGAAGATATAGGCACCAGAGCACTGGTAGAAGCTACTACCGAAGCACAACAAATGCTGGATACCACGGAAAAATTCACCGCAAAATACCGCG
>JAIOYR010000035.1 GCA_021740995.1 Taibaiella sp. | reverse complement strand
ATGGGAGAAGGAAGATGCCCTGCATGAGGATATACCGATAATAGACAATCATGTACCGAAATCTGTAGTAGTAGAAAACGGCGTGCTCAAGGGTATGCTATTTGAAAAAGTGCAGGCAGTATATGAGAACGGCAAACGTAAACTGGTGCCCACCGGCGAGCCGGAGGTCTTCTACCCTGCCGATGATGTGCTGGTGGCTATAGGCCAGGAGAACAGCTTTCCGTGGATAGAGCGGGATATGGGTATAGACTTCGACAAGTGGGATATGCCCGTGGTGAATGAGCAGACATTTGTATCTACCAATCCCAAAGTATTCTTTGGAGGTGATGCTGCCTTTGGCCCCAAGAATGTAATAACAGCGGTGGCTCATGGGCATCAGGCTGCTATCTCCATTCACCTGCATTGCTGCGGCGAGGAACTGACCAACCGACCATCGCCCTACGTGAACTTGGTGAGCCAGAAAATGGGTATACATGAGTGGAGCTACGACAGCGAGGTAACAACCGACCTGCGCTATGCAGTACCTCATGCCGACAAAGCCCTCACCCTCACCAACCGCAAGAAGGAAGTGGAGCTGGGCTTTGACCTGCCCACGGGCTTTAAGGAAGCAGAGCGCTGCCTGAACTGCGATGTGCAAACAGTATTCACCGAAAGCAAGTGTATAGAGTGCGATGCCTGTATGGACATTTGCCCCACCGCCTGTATCTCTTTCATACCCAATATGGAGGACGAGGCAGAGCTGCGCCAACACACCAAGGTACTGGCTACCAACACCACACAAGACCTCTATGTGTCTGCCCCGCTAGCCACTACCCGTGTAATGGTAAAGGATGAGGATGTATGCCTACATTGTGGCCTATGCGCTGAGCGCTGCCCTACCAGTGCCTGGGATATGCAGCGGTTTTTGTATAAGGTAACAAAGGCTGAGGGAGCATGTGCGATGCATTAGTGGAGCGGGATGGAGTGAGGTATGTTTGTATGAGCGTTATAAACGCTGTACCATTGCATCGTCGTTTCAAACGAGGACGAGGTGGTAATGACCAAACTATCTCTTCACAAATGTAGTCGACTTCAATTCATTAACATTAATAAAATAGCCCCCTGGAGGTAAGTCAGATATATTTATCTCACTTTCAAACTTATTTATCTTAAAGTTAAATACCTCTTGCCCAGAGACGTTATAAATTCTAATTCGGTCTAATTTTTCTACTCCAACAATCTTTAAAAAATCAGATGAAGGGTTCGGATATACTTTAAATATAGTTGTAACCGGTTCGTTGATAGAAGAAGTGCCAGGTGTAATCTTTCGTACAACGTGATTCAGGTTGTCTGCTGTGTACAGGTTGCCATCTGAATCAATATCAATTTCCCTTGGAGAATTTAACTGAGCTGCCGTCGCAAGCCCACCATCGCCTGTATACCCATCTATGCCATTACCTGCAACAGTAGATATAATACCTGATGGTGCTATCTTTCTAATTCTAGATTTACTATAATCAGCAAACAAGATGTTTCCTTTGTCATCTATGCAAAATCCAAAAACGCTACCAATACTAGCAGCTGTAGCCGGCCCTCCATCACCGCTGTCTCCACTATAGCCAGTTCCAGCTATTGTTTTAATAATGCCATAAATGTCGATTTTTCTTATGTATGTTTGAGAACACAAATAAATGTTACCTATTTTATCAACAGCTATTCCATATGGTGCCAATATGCGCGCTGTGGTAGCCGGTATCGAATCTCCAATCGCTCCATAAAACCCACAACCTGCAACTGTAGTAATGATACCAAATGTGTCAACCTTTCTTATGTATCCCTCTTGATCGCTCATGAAGAGATTCCCCATGTCATCAAGTTTAATTGAATTTATACGATCAAGACCTGCATTTGTTGCAGGAACTCCATCTCCGCTATATACAGATGTATACCCTCCCGCATAGGTAGAAATTATACCATCAGAACTAATTCTTCGGATTCGATGATTGTGAACATCTGCTACATAAAGATTGCCTTTCTTATCAATGGCTAAACTGCCCGGATAATCAAGTTGTGCAGCAGTAGCGGGACCTCCATCACCATCATAACCTATTGTGCCAGTGCCGGCATAGGTAGTTACAATGCCAGATTTACTAATTTTCCGGATTACATGATTAGCGAAATCTGAAACGTAAATTGTCACACCTATGCTATGTCCACCAGTGTCACCACCTGTAAGTTGTGAAGTATTGCCTTCTGATGACAATCTTTGAGAGGAATAATCGAATTTGTCAATTACAATAGAATTAGGTCCGTCAAAACTTGCGAACTTTGCATGTCCGCCATCGCCACTAAACCCGCGAACACCATTACCAATAATTGTAGTTATTATTTGCGAAAAAGAAACAAGTGGAAAAATTATGGCAGTATAAAAGAGGATCTTTTTCATAATGAGTATTTGCAAATGTACTACTATTACACAACATGTAAATCATCATTATGTTATATCACAAACTATTACAATAACAAATACCAGAATTCTCAACTATTACACAAATTGCAAATAATTATATTTACATAAATTGAATACCATATATATAGCAAAATACATATTCGATGAGTCTTCCAGCATTTTCTGCAATTAACTCTCCGACATCAAGGGTATGGCTATGAATTTCATCTCAATGGTTGAATTTTCACTTCATCCTGAGAAATGCGATTAACGCTGTGTTCTTAGTGAAACATCACACTACTATAGGAGCAACTTTTAATACTTTGGCAGGCGGCTTGTGTGAAATTTGGAGTTTATGAAAACTAAGGCTGCCCATAATCCGGCTTACGATGTGTATTGAAAACAGCGATGATTACAATAAATGGCTCTTCAAAACGGTAGATAACAAGAAATGGAAAAGACTTTAATTTTGTACATCTAAATTTCTTTTTCTTTCCTTTTGTCAGGTACTTAAAGTATTGTGGATTAGCAGAAATTTTTGTGTAGGTGAAATAGAGCTCGCTTTCAAACCTGTCGGCAAGGTCATTACTTATTGCTGTATAATAGCCTACAGCATTTATGGCATCCAGCTGGGCTTCTGTAGTTAGTATAATTTTATGCTGCATTACTCTTCCGACCATTTCTATGTTTCTTTATTTCCTTCATAGATTCCTCGAGTGTGTATGTCTTAGATTTTCCGGTCGAATAATTCTCCCACCGCTTGTCCAGCTCTTTCATCATTTTTTCATCAATGAGGTCAGTTGTTTCCATATCATTTTGCAGTAGCGTGTAAATTGCTTTTAGCTTTTTATCATCGGCATGGTCTATGTAACTATGCAATTTTTCCTTAACTGCGGCAAGTGTCATTATTTGTGATTTAGTGAGGTAAATTTACATAAAATATCGGTTCATCAACTTGGTTTACCATTCTGCTCCGGGTAATTGGAAAAACACTAATTTCATAAAATGATACAAGAGGAAAAGAAGTTACCGCTGCCTCCATTCACGCTGGAGACTGCAATGCAGAAGGTGCAGATGGCAGAAGATGCATGGAATGCCAAGGATCCTGAGCGGGTGTGTATGGCATATACTATAGATTCTGAATGGAGAAATCGTGCAGAGTTTATCAACGGCCGCGAAGCGATAAAGCAGTTCCTGACACGCAAGTGGGAAAAGGAGTTGGACTACAGACTGAAAAAAGAACTGTGGTGCTATGGGGATAACCGGATAGGTGTACGCTTTGAATATGAATGGCACGATGCGGAGGGTAAGTGGTATCGCAGTTACGGCAATGAAATGTGGGAATTTGCACCCAATGGATTGATGCAAAAGCGGTTTGCGAGTATCAATGACCTAGCCATTTCAGAAAGTGACCGGAAATTCAGGTAGAACTATCACTATTTACGTATTTCAATTTAGCGGAAGCATATAAATTGAGCTTGTCACGGTTCGGCGCGGCTGCCATTGATAAGTATTAATACACACCCATAATTTTACCACCCCGGCAGTTAAAAAGCCTTCGCTTTTTTACTGCATCCCCTCCTAAAAAAGGAGGGGAGCGCCCTCATTTCCTACCCATGACCTTTACCAGCGTCATTTCAAAAGTTCTTGTGCGCAGCAAACCTGCCTGCGGCAGGCAGGTTGTTTACTCACCGCGACAATACTACTATATGGCTGTATGATATTCATTGCCTTCCTATATTTCGGTGTCTATTAATTCTCCATTTGGGATAAGCTTTGTCTACGACAAACTTTCGAGATAGAGTGCTTCTACTTTTTTCCTTGCCCAGTCTGTTTTGCGGAGAAATTTAAGACTTGACTTTATACTTGGGTTCTCGTAGAAACAATTAATACGGATACGCTCATTCATCTGCTCCCAGCCATAGTGTGCAACCAGATGGTTCAGTATTGCTTCCAGTGTTACCCCATGAAGGGGATTGTTTTTTTGTTCTGCAGGCATTTGTAGCAAATGTAAAAAATGCTTGGTAAGTAATGAATTTATTTCATCCATTTTACAAGGTCGGTCATAACCTCATTAGATATGCTGTGCTCCATGCCTTTATATGCGTGAAAATCCGGCTTGAGCCCCTTGCTGACCAAAAAATCATTGGCTGCCTTTCCATCGGCAAATGGAAGGCGTGTATCGGCAGTACCGTGCGCTATAAATATCTGTAGCTTAGACAATGCAGGTGTTTGTTTTACCTCGGGCTGCAGCGACTCCGGCATACGACCGCTGAGCACAGCTATACCTTTTACCGAATGTGGCGATGTAAGACCCACCTCATAACACATCATAGCGCCCTGACTGAAACCTGCTACATAAACACTTGCAGCATCCGCCTTGTATCTGGCTACTATCTGGCTAATGAATTTCAGAATACTTTTCCGGCTGTTATCGAGATGCTGTTGTACGCCAGTATACTTGCCGTTTATTATTTCTTTTTCAAACCACTGGTATCCACCTCCGTTTACATTATAGGGTGCTCTGGCAGACACCACCAGATAGTTTGCCGGAAAAAAACTGTGCAACTCGAAAAGGTCTTTCTCGTTGCTGCCATATCCATGCAGTAGTATTACCACCGGTGGTTTGGGCGTTTTTGTAGCAGGCATATGCACCATATACTTCAGCGCCAGACCGTTTATAACTGCAGCAGATTGACAATAACTACCTAAAGAAAATGCCAGCAAAAAAACAAGGGAAATGAGAAATGCTTTTTTCATATTACTACACTGTTTTTCTGTGAAAAAAGTACGCAAAATGCCTTGTCAATTCAGCATTGTATACTTATTAATAAACCGTTCCTTTGATCTTGGTATGAGAAAGCAATGGGCTGGCGATAAGAGAGTCTACTGTTCTGGAGGTAATAGTTACTTTACCCATACGCTTAGCTTTTGATGTAAAGAGCCCAAGAACGTTTTCGCCTTTGATATTGGTGTATACAGGGGCTATCTCGCTGCCGGTAAGACCATTTCCCTGCACCATTACTGCCTGACGGTAGTTATTGTAATCGGCGGTGCTCAGGTATACAGCTATATCGCACCTGTTGAGCAGCCTTATAACATTATCAGGAGCCTTGCCCATTCCACTACCCAATGCGCCATAGAGGGTGGTGTTCTCGATTTTATACTCGAAGTTTGAACTGTTGAACAATATATGCCCGGCATCATAATTGTAAGACCGGGATACCCTTGTTTTTGCAAGGATATCAGAGTCGTCCCAGTGGAACGTAATAATTGCCTGAGCTATTTTGGCGGGGCTGGTAGCACCATTGTAGTTGTAGCCGGATAGCGGCGTATAATTGGCATCTAAAGTAAATACCCTTCTTGACAATATTGAATAAAAACTCATACCATCGAGGTTGATGTCATCATCGTCGATGATAGGCACAAAAAAGCCGGGGGTGTTATTATTGATCACTGGCGCATCGGCAGAGTCTACATTGCCGGTAACAAGGTTAGTGATTTTGAGGCGATAGATGTACTGCGGGTCGAGTGCATTGGTAAATTTATAAGCGTAATTAGGTGCATTGAAAAAAGTGCCGGACTGCTTGGGATACCCTTCGGCAGTGAGATCGACCCGGTTGAGATGAATGGAGTCGAAGTATGTATTTGCACCAAATGCACGGTAGCGCTCTATACGAACATTGATATTGGAATAAAAGTTAGAATCGGCAGACTGTGCCATTGTAACCGCACTTTTGTCCTGATCCAAAAAGGCCTTTTGAATACGAATGTAATGGGCAGTATCTCCCATGTCCAGAAAGCCATAGACAACAGTAATGTCCTTGTAGGGAGCAGCAACATCAAATTTCTCAGAACAACTGCTCAAAATAAAAACAGACCCTGCGATAAGGCTAAAGAGTAATTTTTTCATCTATAAATAACGCTAAAAATGCAAACAAAGATAACTGAATACTTGATAACTGACAGGCAGACGTTATACTGATATGACAAAGAATAGTTAAAAAAGGGACTGAAGCTTTAGTAAAACTAAAATATACTGTCAGGCAATGTCTGTTATGCCTGACAGTATGTGACACCAGCAAAGTGACAAACAACTACCGATATGTATCATTTCACTTATTAACCATTCAGCCCAAAGACCTGATGGCGGTCCGGGATTTCCACGTCCACAAATCCTTTGCGAATGAGCCGCTCCCTGAATTTGACCTGTACATCATATTCACCGTGTACGAGGAATAACTTTTTCACCTGGCGATTGTCCTGACAGGATAACCACTGGCTAAGGTCTTCGTAATCGCCATGGGCACTAAGACTGGTGATTTCAGCTATTTCGGCTTTTACAAGGAATGGCCTTCCGAAAATTTTCACCTCTGCAGGTTGCCTTTTCAGCCTGCCACCCAGCGATTGTGGCTCACAATATCCGGTAAGCAAAATAGTGTTGCGCGAGTCAGATACATTGTTGGCAATATGGTGCTTTACCCTACCCGCCTCTGCCATACCCGATGCAGATATGATAACGCAGGGCTCATTAGTATCATTCAGCTTTATAGAATCCTGCACATCTTCTATGTGCTTGAGACCACGGAACGAAAACACATCATCGTCCCGCTTTAGCAAGTGTTGCACACCGGTGTTAAAGCAACCGGGATATCGCTTTACAGCCTCAGTTATCTTTACAGACAGCGGGCTGTCTACATAATAGTTGAGTGCGGGGAGGCGATTTTCCAGCTCCAGGCGGTTGAGCATATAGAGTATCTCCTGAGTGCGGCCCAGGCTAAAGGCAGGTATTACCAGCTTGCCTTTTCGTTTGGTACAGGTGTCGATTATATGCTCCAGCAACTTGTCGGTGGCCACAGACACCAGATCGTGGAGCCTGTCGCCATAGGTAGATTCGAGTATAATATAGTCGGCCTGAGGGAAGTCCTGTGGCGAACGTAAAATCATATCTCTGTATCTGCCCACGTCGCCGCTGAAGGTGAGCCGTGTAACAACACCCTTTTCTTTTACTTTAAGATTTACAGCTGCACTGCCCAGTATATGCCCACAATCGGTAAACAGCAGGTCTATTCCCTCATCCATCTTGCAGACTTCGTTGTAGGGCACTGTCTCAAACATCGGGAATACTTTCATTGCATCATCCTCGGTATAGAGTGGCTCTATGATTTCCCTGTTTTCTTTAAGCCTCTTTTTGTTGGCATAGCGGATATCTGCTTCCTGTATACGGGCAGAGTCTACCAGCAGTATCTTGGCCAGGGTGGCAGTGGCAGGCGTACAATATATTTTACCATCGTAGCCATCCTTAACCAGTTTTGGCAACAGGCCTACATGGTCTATATGTGCATGAGAAATAATGACGTGAGAAATATCTGAAGGTTCAAAACCCCATTCACTATTGAGCGAAACGGTATCCTGCCCCATACCCTGAAACAGACCGCAGTCGAGCAGGATTTTTTTGTCAGGGTTGACGTGTAGCAGATGTTTGGAACCGGTAACAGTGCGAGCCGCACCATGGAATGATAATTTCATAATGGCAGATAATGATTGTGTGAACGAATATAGACAAAATACTGCACGATTAACACTGCGGGTAGCGTTTGCGGGAAATGAAAGACCTATAAAAGAAACAATACTGTAACCTGACCTGCAGTTGTATATTGAAGAAAGTTTGATCAATTTTACAACTGAATAAGTTCATGATTATGTTTAAGCTAATATCATTCAGATTTGCGGTAAATGCTCAGGCGTTACTAATATCAATGGTGATTGTTTTTCACCTGTTAGTAATATCGGGGATCATACCCTACACCATAGTATGGGCAGGTAGGCTGCAAAGCACCCGTGACATGCTGTTGTTCGAATCAATATCCATTCTGCTAAATATGGTACTATTACTGGTTGTAACTATGAAGGGAAGTTACATTGCTGCTGTTGTTCCGCAGAAAGTTCTGAACGCTATACTATGGGTGTTTATAGTGCTATTCTCGCTGAACACCATAGGTAATATGATGGCAAAATATACCCTGGAAACAATACTGTTTACACCGCTTACTTTTGTTTCTGCAATTCTATGTCTGAGGATAGTTATGGAAAAAGCCAAATAATATGTAGCGAGTTAGCAGATTAAAATCAAAGCATCACTTCACACTCATGCCCATTGGTACTCAGATGAGCTACTATAAGCGGAGCATGAATATCGTCGCCCTTTATGCGCAGTACCCTATCGCCATCTTCAAGGTCAAAGTTGACACTGGAAGATGGATACATGCGTTGCAGGTCTGCTGTTAATGCAGCAGCAGTATAGGCGCAGGTAATATTTGTTTTAAAAACCTCTATCATAAAAAGAAACTGTCCTACTTTTTTGTTTTAGTTACTGATTTTCTTGTAGCTGTTTTCAACTTTGCTTTTTCGGTATTCTCTTTCAGCCTCATTTTTACAATTTTGGTTATCAACTTCAGTGGTATGGGCTGGTTTGACGGAAAATGCAAGGTGCCCTTTGATACTTTGTACTTTTCCATTTCCTTTTGCAGAGAAGCACTGCCGCCCGACGATGCCGGATAAAAACCGATGTGGCTGTTCCAGCCTGCATAGTACACCAGTATACCATGCTGCCTGAATGCCGGCATCAGATAGCTGATCACTTCCTCGGCTTCGGGTGCGGCTTGTTTGATGGTTTCCCTTATTTGCTGCAGCAGTTCGTTGACAGGAGCTGGCTGTGTATCAAAATATGTTGTTACATCTTTGTAAGTTGTCTTATCCATATCGTTAAATACTCCGGGCTTATAAATAATCAATTGAGAATAAAGAAAGCGATATTGTACTTACTTTACTGAGTGCAGTGTTTTATCTTTTGATTAAATTGTTTCGGCATGCTTTTTGAAATTGTCCATTATCGCCTGCCAGCCACCTTTCTGTAGTGCTATGGAATTCTCACTTTCGGCCTCAAAGGCTTCTACTACCCTGGTGGCATCGCCTTCGGTAGTAAATGTGATCGTTACTTTTCTGTCATCGTCAAGGGTGTAGGCAATGAATTGATTGGTTCTTACATCGGTATAGGTGCCACTGAAATCGAAACCAAAACTGCCATCTTTTGCTTCCATTCTGGCCAAAAATCGCCCGCCTGCTCTGAGGTCATTTTCGGCACGTGTGGTGTGCCAGTCGGGCGATGCGCTGTTCCACTGTGTGATGTGTGCGGGTGATGTCCATACATCCCAAACATGAGCTAACGGTGCATTGACAATGCATTCTACAACAATAACTTGTTTATTATTATCCATAAATTCTTTTCTTCAGGTTTTTACTTAATAATGCAAAGATGCAACCCAAAAACGATATTCACAATGCACACATATGACAATAAAGGGGTGATTTGCGACAGGTCTCTGAATCAGGGATGAAATGTATTACACGGATGGTGTTTGAGGAAGGTGAATGAGATTTGACAACTTTGAAAAAAGCTGTCAAATCTGAGTGCTTTTAGAAGGCAGGTGTGGTGTACAGCTCCTTAAGGTAAATACAGAAAACAGAACACCCTGCCAGTGTACTGACAGGGGCAATAGAAAATTGATTATTGACACATTAAGTATCTTTTTAGCATTGTTAAGAATAAATTACAGATTGCTTTTGCCAACTTTGAATAGACAATTTTTTTTCATTCTAAATCAAAGTTTATGAAATTCTCTACAAAACTATCAGTCTTATCAGTACTGCTATTTGCAACAAGTGCACAAGCCCAATATTGCACTTTGCCGGGTCGTACTCCTTACAGTGCACTCCAACCGGGCATTAAAAATTTCACCCTCAACACTATCAATCGCTCTTCCGATAACGTGGAAGACATGTCAAAGGTGGTGGTAGAAACAGGCGATACTACCACTTTGGTAGCCGGCAATACCTATACTGTAAGTATATTACACAATAGGGACTCTGTATTTTTTCCTACTTCAAGAAACAATGTTCGTGTTTGGATAGATTATAACAACAACAAAAAATTTGACGATGCAGGCGAGACTACTATCTCTGCCGATTATGTCACCTATGGAACTTTCGTTGATAGTTTTACCATTCCCGCTACTGCCACGCGAGGTACTTTCAGGCTAAGAGCGACAGTAAAGATGAGCTCTGATGCAGGGCATATTATCCCTTCACCATGCGATAGTCCCACCATTGACCCAATTGGCTATCATGGTGAGATGGAAGACTATATGGTAAAAATTGTATCTGCTCCGGCAACAGCAATTAGGCAGATAGGAGCGGTGCAAACCATAGCCACCATTTTCCCGAATCCTACTACAGGGCAAGTCGGTATAACATTTGATGAAGTATCTTCCGAGCCTGTCACGATAAGCGTGTATGATATCACGGGAAAACAGGCAGCAGTGCTTTTAGATAGGAAACTGCAATCGACAACCACTTATTCTTTTAATCTCAACGACTACTCACTTTCAGCAGGGGTGTATTTTGTCAAAGTTGTTACGGTAAGTGGTAATTCTTATCAGAAGCTAATAAAAACAAATTAGTGCATTCCTTCAATACATGCGTTCTGCCTATTTTGGTCTTATCCCTGCCCACTTCTGTTTGAAGCGGGCAGGGATAGACTTAAAACCTCTTTTAACTTAAACGCCTATGTCATTTTTTGACGAACAAGGAAAGGTGACACCACGTATCAAATTGGGTATACTGTGCTTCATCTACATTATTAGCGGCATAATAGTGATACTCAATTCCTGTAAAAAAGCAGCGCCCGGAGACCCTCATACTACAACTGGCGACTGCGATTATCACGCAGTATCAAGTATTGTAGCGCAAAAATGTTCTTTGTCGGGCTGTCATAATAGCGGTGCTACTTTTGGCGATTTTACTAATTACAATGCATTAAAAGCCAGGGCAGATAACGGCAGGATTCGTCTGAATGTTTTTGAGCTTAAAATCATGCCTCCTGCCAATGCAGATACATTGACCGCAGAGGAAAAGGAAACCATAAAATGTTGGTTAGATAATGATGCGCCACAAAACTAAGTGCATACAGTCAGTGGTTCTCCTTTTGCTGATGGGGTCTTGTACCCACAAAAGCACAATTAGTGATATACAAACTAGCGGTTATCCCAACGAAATTGCCAAAATCATAGTTAATAAGTGTGCCATAAGCGGTTGCCACAATGATTTAAGTTATCAAAACGCCAGCGGACTAAATCTCACTACCTGGGAGGCTATGTTTAAGGGTGGAAGTACAGGTGCGGTTGTAATACCGTACAGACCGGATTTCAGTACAATGTGCTATTATACCAATACGGACGAAGATGCAGGTATCATCCTCCAGCCTACTATGCCCGTCAATGGCACTCCCCTGTCTAGGGAAGAATATAAAACCATAAAATCTTGGATAGAAGCAGGCGCACCGAATGCGGATGGACAAGTCAAGTTTGCCGATAAGCCCTCAAGGAAAAAGTTTTACGTTGCCAATCGCCTATGTGATGTAGCTACGGTTATAGATGCTGAATCATTGCTACAAATGAGGTTTATAGACTTGGGTAATAATGGGAAAGGAAAATTCCCATATTGCATCAAGGTTTCACCCGATAAAAAACATTGGTACGTTTCGTTTTTTACTCAATCGGATTTTGTTCACAAATTTTCTGCTACAGATGATAAGTTGGTAACAGATATAAATCTAGGCTTAGGTATGTGGACTTCTTTCGCTATTGCTTCCGATTCAAAACATGCGTGGTTTGTAGACAATAGCAGCGTTGGTAAAGTTGTTTATGCCAATTTACAGAACAATACCATTTTAGCTACATACAGCTTCAATGGCAACTTCAAATACCCCAAAGGAATTGCCTTAGACGAGGTACACAATAAGTTGTACGTAGGGACAATTAACGGCAATTTTATATACAGAATAGACATTACCGACCCAATATCCCCTATTATTTCCGAGCTGCCAATAGATACTACGGCTGTTGTATCGCATCAAACCGATATAAACCCTGATGAGCTGCTTGCTGCCGGTGGTAAATGTTACATTATTTGTGTGGCTTCGGGTGAACTTCGGGTTTTGGATATGGCAAAAGACTCATTGTTGGCTGTCATACCATTAGGGTCGAGCGCTGCAGTTATGGCTTTTTCCACCCCCACACAGCAGTTATTCGTCTCATGTCCCGATGATATGACAACCTTTCCCGGCAATAGGGGAGCAGTACTGGTAATGGACGCATATACAAACCAAATCATCAAAAAAATAAACACGGGCTACCAACCCTACGGCATTGCCATAGATGAAGAAAGAGAATTGGCAATGGTGGTAAATGCCAATATCAGTTCAGGCGGACCGGCATCGCACCATAAGTCGGGTTGTGGTGAAAAGAATGGAAACGTCACCTTCATAGAGCTCAATTCACTCAAACTCGTGCCCGGAAAAAAGCTGGAACTGGTGGCATTCCCATTTAGTGCTGCCTGCCGATAACAGATAAGAATTTCTTTTGCCACAATAACTGAAATCACCGACCCGACGGGTTGACAATATTGTAGAAATACACGCTTAACAAACACCAAACCCTGTAGGGGTGTATTATATCATTTGAGTGCATACAATGTCCCGACCTTAGGGTTTTCCCAAATTTAAATTCATCGCTACCATAATTCTTCTAGGTAATTAGAAATAATGTCACAAACAGGGTTTGCCCATTTTAGTGCATTTGCCCTAAATGTGGCGATAGTGGGGGGACATGTCTCACAAATACTACCACTAAATTTGCAATGAGTTATACATGAAGCATTACCTTTTTGATCTTACTTGCTGTTTTTCCGCCAGAAAACGGAGCATATTTAGCATATTATAGAAAGAGGTCAAATGTAAGCTTGAAGCGGACTTATTTAGAAGAGAAGTTGTCAGACTGTACCGCAACCAAAAAATATAGGCTGTAAGTGATTGACTTACAGCCCATTTCTTTTTTATTCTGAGGTCGAAAGCGGACACGCGGAGGCTTTATCGTACTTTTCCTTTCTTTATCATTCTTACCTTGAAAAGCTTGATAGTAAAGCGTTTCAGACAATCAAATGTAAAATCAGCTTTTCTAAAAATAAAGAGAACACAAGAATGATTTAACATTTACCGTCCCCTTTACCGTCCCCTAATTAAGGTTCGAATCCGTATCTTTGGAGCTGCAAAATTCGAAGCTGCATTATGACTATCTCATTTCATCTCAAACAAATAAATGCTTTGACACCCACAGCTATATATGCCAGAATGTATTACGGCAGCTACGAAGCAAAATACTATATATCTGAGAGCATTCATCCATTGTTCTGGGATAAGCAGACAAAACGGGCAAAGCAAACAAAAAAATTTCCAGAATTTCCTGAGTTCAACCGGCGACTTGATACTCTTGCGATTGACATTAAAAATATTATTAGAAAATATGCAAATGAAAACAATAGCATGGTACCCACGCCTGATGTTTTGAAATTGCTTTTGGATGTTGCCATCAAGAACAAAGGAATAAAAGACCGCGTGACTTTTATGAATTTTTTCCAAGAATTCATTGACAGAAGCAAGAACGGCACGCGATTAACCAGCATTGGTAAACCTGTTACGCCTGGGACGATCAAAAACTATTACACCACGAAAGTATGTTTAGAAAATTACCAGAAACATGCAAAGTGCAAAATTGATTTCGACAATATTGATCTGGCGTTTTATAACGACTTTGTGAAATACCTTACTCTGAACGCAAAACAATCAACCAACTACATTGGCAAACATATAAAAACAATCAAGACGGTTCTTAATGAAGCAACGGAACTTGGCCACAATAAGAATGACGCATTTAAAAAGAAGGGCTTTACTACAATCAGAGAAGAAGCGGATACCATTTATTTGGATAAGGATGAGCTAAAGGAGCTGGCTGACGCTGATTTGTCGGGAACACCGGGCTTAGAGCGCGCTAGAGATTTGTTTGTGGTGGGTTGTTATACCGGTTTACGTTTTTCCGACTTATCCACCTTGCAGCCGTCACAAATTAAGAATGGGTTGATAACGCTAACTCAAATCAAAACAAGCAAGCCCGTTATCATTCCTGTTCATCCAGAGGTACAAAAGATAATGAACAAATACGATGGAAGTTTGCCTCCTGCGATCAGCAACCAAAAAGCAAACGACCACCTTAAAGACATTGGAGAAAAAACAGAATGTCTGAAAAAAATTGTTACCGTGAGCGGAACAAAGGGTGGAGAAGCCCTTAATAAAACGGTTCCCAAATGGAAACTGCTAACAACGCATACTGCACGGCGCAGCTTTGCAACCAATGAATATTTGGCTGGTACCCCCACCCTGACCATAATGGCAATAACAGGTCATAAAACCGAAACTGCTTTTATGAAGTATATTCGGGTAACACGCGATCAACACGCTAAGATTTTGCAGGGCATATGGGAGGACAGGAAAGAAAAGCCGGTGAAGAAGAAGGCTAAAAAAGCAGCATAATTCGTAATGTGAAATGCCGAATCGTTTAATATCCTTGCCACTAAAAAGTGGCAAGGATATTGTTAAACAACCTCGTAATAATGAGGTATGTCAAGCCAGTCAAAGATTATTTTACGTACCGAACAGTAATATACGCTCCATTTCTCTGGCCAATTTCTTAACCGAAGAGAAGTTTTGCATCTTCTCTTCCCATAAAACAGTTGACGGTAATCGTTGGTGGCAGGAAAATGATCAGCGCGTTTATCCCAAGGCGTAAAACTTAGCTGTATTTGTTGCTTGTTCTATAACAATCCCAATTCAATGCGTTGCATGTGTAGAATATCTAAAACAGCTTATTACCCATCCAAATATCTTCAACACCCCTTTTAGCTAATACGATATCAATTGCTTGCAATAGCGGAATACCAGTTGCTTGCAATTTTTTTATTTCAATGCTGTCATACTCAAGTTGAGATTTATTTTCTCTATCTGCAAAATAGTGGCAAAATGCAATTTCTTTAATCACACCGTCTACTACATCTATCATAAAACCAGTTTTTGCTCGTTCACGAGAATCTTCTTGTCTGATAAGGAAACCATCATTAAATAATACAACAGGGTTGCCCATTCTACACATTATGCACTGGTCGTATTCTATAGAAGCAACAGATTGTTTCTTTAAAACAAACTTGAGCCAAACCATAAATGCAGACTTACTACAACTTTCAATAGTATTTAGGTCTGCATCCTGAGTATTGAATTCTCCATCATCAGCTAGCAGATTTTCTATGATGGTAAAATCTTTATTCTGAACAGCTTTTGCAAACTGTCTTGTAATTTCCCTTGGGTCGATAATAGTAACTATGTGAACCATGCTTTTTTTGTTAAATTCATATACGATAGTGCTGTGTAATATATAAAGCAAATACGACTATTAATCTGTCAAGTCAACTTGGTAAACATCTGCATCATTTCTTCTAAGACCACTAAAATAGAAGCCACCTGATTCAGGTATTTGTTCTACCAGATCAAAAACTTTTGTAGACTGGGGTAAGGGAGAGAAAATAAGAGAAAACCTCAAAGTACTTTTGGGCGGAATGTGTGTCCAATTAGGATAATGCGACACACCTATAGTATGAAGTAGAACACTTCTTTGCTTAGATACGTTGTCTACAAGATAGGTACTTTTCCATATTCGTGCAGCAGTACCGTCGTTACCTCCGTTTATTATACAATTTACTATAATCTGCTTTTCTTCAGCAATATTGGATAACAGTTCTTTCTTTACGTCTTCATCTACTACTTCGGTAGTTGTCATTGAATTTAATGTCATGTTCCGTGTGTAAGTTTAATGTTATTTATTTGTGTATTGGTTTACCATCACTGTACTTGAATTGTTAAGTATTATTTTGGGCTCACCACAAAGAGACTCTTTTAACCACTTTTTCCAAAAATACTCCAGCTTTTCTTCCATCTGTATATCGCTCAAATTCTTACCCTGAACCCCGGCTATGATCCATTTCGAGCTTGTTTTAATAGTCACTGGCATTAGTCCTATACTATCCTGTTGTGCTTTGTTTTTCCAATTACAATCTTTACGATTGAATTCTGTTAGAAATGAAGTACTGGTATATTTATTGCCTGTTTTAAGCACGTGACCGTTGTCATTAAAATCGAAATACCCATCTGTAAGGACTACTACTTTATTCTCTGCATCAGTTTTTAATTCAGTGTTTATTTCATCGTTAAAAAACTTCCAGATGTCGACACCTGAATATTCAGTTGAATTATTGCCAAGATGCGCTTCTTTGTATAGTTCAGATATTATGCCTGAAATTGTACTCTTCATTTCTACAAATGCATTGTTTTTGTGTGCAGCATCAATAATTGACAGATCAATATTAAGTTTGTTTTCAAAATAGTCTTTGTGCAGTGAACTACCTTTCTGTGGAATAATCCTTACGGAAAATCTGTCGTTTGATGTTAATATCAACGGACTTCTGGCAGTCTTTTCAAATTCTGTGAATGCAGTCATAATTATAGAACTGTCCTTTTCTGCCTGTCCATCGTTTAGGAGCCTATCGCTTAAGTCAAGTATTATGACGTAGTTGTGCTTTTTAGTGATTATTGTTTGTTCATTTTGTCTGCATCCACATGAACTCAGTATTAGGATTATAAGACAGGCGATTAATTGTAGTGATTGTGCTTTCATAAATTGCATTTTAAGTTGTTTTAGTATTAGTTTAAAGATTGTGTTGTTTTGATAAATAATGAACTCATAAATTCGGAGTAAGCTGCTTCACAGGCTATTTTTTCATTTACCAGCTCTGACGAACCGACTAGATATTGCCGCCACCCTTTGTAAAAACTGGTAAGGTTTCTTGCCAGTTCATCCGGGTTTACCATAGCCGTCTCAAGGTCCTTCTTTAGTTTTTCCAACTGTTGTTTAATTATTGAAACAGTGGATTGCAATTCCCTTACTTTTACTTCAAGCTGTTGTAGTTCCTGCTTCCGCTCAGCAAGTTTTATTTTAAGGTCAGTAATGATGATCTCAGCTTTAATATCTGTATTCTTTTTGTTTTTCTCTGTTAACATCAGCTCATACATCTGACCCCATATCAAGTATGCACAAAAACCAAAAAGCAGTACCAAATAGAAGTTAATACTCAGATAGAATTTCCAATCTGCATCTGCTATTCCAGCCATCAATTTTAAGTCATGTATGCCTTTGTCTATTTTATAAGCCAATGCAGCATCGGCAAGAAACGCACCAGCAATAAGTAGAGATGCATATAGTTTTTTGTTTTTCCCATCGCCAGATAGAATACCATGAGGCAATAAGCCAATTGCAAAGAATAGGAATGCACCCAAGTACGTGAATATTAGTGAAGTGCTGGCTTTGAATATACCTTTAGGGTCAAAAATGGAATCCAATAACATTGTCACATCAGCACCGGCATTGGTTATGAGGCTCTGGGCATTTCTGAAAAATGCACTGTTAATTGCTGATGCGTAAAAGAAAACTAAGTAAACAGACAAGAAACATACTAATGTAGCATAGGTGTAATAACGTATCGGTTGAAAGTCACTTTTTATACGTTTTTCTGCACAGTCTAGTTTTACTTGCTTTATTTCTTCAGTTGTCTCTTCGACTTGTTTTCTAGCAGCCGGTATCTTTACCTCATCAATGGTTTGCTGTTCGTTTTCCAGTTTTATCTTTTCTGATTCCTTATCCTGAATATTAATTTCAGCTTTTTTCTTGCCCAGCAGGTGCTCCTGCTCACTAAAGCCCTCATCAACTATATGCCCCTCCTTTATCCAGCCGAGGTGGGCTGTCAGCGACTTAGAGTCTCCCTTGTGAAGTCCTGCCTGAATGAAGGCATAGTCGGGTATTTTTACTTTCCTGATAGATGTATTAGAGCTTTCATTTTGTTGCTCGTTACTTTCATTTTGTAAAACGGTATTGGCTGTTGTAGTGTTTTCCATTTTTGTTCGATTTCTCATTTATAGTAAAACATGGTTGTGGTAACCAACTTTTTTAAAAAAAATATTTTTCACTGTTTCTGGTTACCTGTTCTAAGATTTTCTATAAATCGAAAAACAAACCAATGTTCTTCTCCAAAAAATCAAATCAAAAAGTAGCAACAGCGATAACATTAACTGGTCTGGTTGAGCAACACCTGACCGCAAGAGAATTCACTTATTCCGTATTATCCGATGGTGTAATCAAAACCGGCATTAGAGGTAATAACCTGAGCTGGAATATTTATCTCAGAATAGACGAGCACAGGAAACTGATAACAATTCAGTCGGTGATGCCGCTTTGTGTTGGGGATAGCCAACTGCTGAAAGTAGCCGACTTGCTCAACCGTGTAAATTATCACATACTGTTAGGTAAGTGGTGTCTCGACAACGAAGATGGCGAAGTAAGTCATATCACTACTCAATTGGCAAATGTGGAACATTTTACTAAGAAGGAACTAGACATACTGCTCGATACCAATATCAACTCTGTAGATTCTATTTTTCCCTCTATTGCCAACGTTAATTTCGGAAACGTCGCACCGATAGTCGCTTTCAATTCAATTTATAACTCATAAAATCAAAAAAATGACAAACTCAATTCTACGTGCTGTGATAAAAGTAATTATCACTTTGATTATCCTGGGCGTAATGACCGCAGCCAGAGGGTCTGTACCTGCATTTATTAGTATGCTCCTTGGCTTTGGTGCCATTGCTGCGGTATGGAAATATAAGCCCGAGCCAGATAACACAAATGATAATGACCCTAAACTAAACAAGTAATGCAGTTCATAGACTATTATTCAGTGCTTGGTGTGCTCAATACAGCTTCAACAAATGAGCTGAAAATAGCGTATAGATCGCTGGTGAAAAAATATCATCCAGATATAAACCATAGTAGTGATGCTACTACCAAAATGCAGTTGCTTAATGAGGCTTACCTGATATTGTCAGACCCGGAAGCAAAAACAATTTATGATGTTGAATGGATACGATACCATGAAACAATGGGAGGCGAATCTCAAACAAAACAATCACCTCCTGATAATAATGAAGAACAGGCTACAGGAAAGAACTACCATTTTCAAAGTGATCTGCTCCGCGACTGGATTGAAAAGGCCCAAAAGCAAGCCAGAGATATTACTGCTCAGGCGGTAAAAGATACCAGTGGTATAGTTAAAGCCGCTGGCAAGGGAGCTGTATCTGGGATAATTCAAGTATTGGGTTACTTTGTCATAATAAATATAATTTTCCTCTTGGTAAAGAGTTGTTGATTGCATCAATTGCCTTTACTCTAAAATTTGAAAGTATGAGATCACGAATTTTATTAGTGCTAATTATTACGGCTTTTAGAACGTTGCATGCAGATGCTGCAAATGATTCACTGAATAATTCAAGACCTATTGTTATCCCATTAAAAACGGCAATAGAGAGCAAGATGATTGAAATAAGAATCAGCGGTAGTTACAACCCCCGTCAGTATTATGAAGTTGCCGGTAAAGACGGTGTACATTTTGGGAAGTGTATGGAGGCTATCTTGAAAAGCAAGTTGGATAGCACCGTAATTGTAAGACTTGAATCAGGTACGATACTGATACCCACAGATGACTCCTTTCAGAAAATGCTCGTTACAAAAGAGGTTTTATTTCCTTTATTCCCGGGAAGGGTATACCGGACAAGATTTTATGCCATGTGCTCACAAATGCACAAGAGATCGCCATTTATTTTTGCTGATTATACAGTTGGGGAGTATGCAGACTCTTCGCTTGTTAGACTTGCAAGGCATATTGATAAAACTTATGCCCAAAACATGATCGCCCAACATGCTGTTTGGGCATACACAGATTCTGCGAGCTACAATGAGCTGGTAGACTATGGTGCAGATAGCAACTCTATTCTACAATCAATTGCCATGCTCAATGAGGTGAACCTCAATACAACACTAAATCCGCCATTGCCAGTAAATGAACCGGCTACTGACAATAAAATAACCCTAAATACCTATTTGGTGTATGGCGGATTAGGTTCTATTGCAATTCTGGCATTTACGTCTGTATTGCTCGCCATTAGGAGAAAAAGAAAGAGCGATCACCTTGTCTAATACATTGCAGAAATATTTCTTCATTATTTCTGGTTACCTCATGCTGCTATTTCTATAAATAGTAAATCAAACAACATTTTTAACCACAAAAATCAAACAAAATGAAAAACGCAATTCTCTTTATCGCAGCAATCCTGGTATATGTTACCTCTTTCGGACAAGGACAAACCTATGTAAATGGCTATACCCGGTCAAACGGTACTTATGTAGAAGGCCATTACAGAACAACGGCTAACTACACCAGGGATGATAACTGGAGTACAGCCGGGAATGTGAACCCATACACTGGCTCTGAAGGCACTAAACCAGGCGGCTACAACTCTTCCTACAGTACCCCTTCCTACAATTCAAGCTACAGTACACCAACGACCACTTACTCCAATTACAATACATATACCCCTTCATACCCTAGCACTAACTACTCATCTTACACACCACAATATTCTGGCTACTCCAACTACTCTAATAGCTACTATAGCAGGTAATATTATCCACTAATACAAACAACATTATTAATTCAAAAAATTATCAAAAATGAAATACTCAATTATAGTTCTCGTAATAACTCTATTAAGCCTAACAAACGGCGCCAATGCCCAAACCAGCAAAAGTTCTGTAGACTACTGGGGCAACATCAATACAACCTATGCAAACCAGTATGGCCAGACGGTAGGTACAAGCCAAACTTCAAAAGACTACTGGGGCAATGTGAATACAACCTACACCAGCAGCTATGGTAATACCATAGCTACAAGTACAGGCTCCTCTGATTATTGGGGGAATTACAACACTACCTACACTAATAGCTATGGTAACACCATAGGAACGAGCACTAGCAACAGTGACTACTGGGGAAACTACAACACTACTTACAGCAACGGCTACGGGAACACAATAGGAACCAGCACCAGTTCATCAGATTATTCGGGCAACTACAACACCAATTATTCTAACAGTTACGGAAATACTATTGGTACAAGTACTGGCAATACTGATTATTGGGGGAACTACACCACAACCTACTCGCAATAGTAAAATGAATCTTTGCTTACTTATTGACCGCCTTGTTAAGGCGGTTATTTGCATATACTAATTTTCAATTAAGATGAACCCACTCCAGTATTTCGGATCACTGTAAATAGGATGTTCTATCATTTGAAGCTGGGCGAGCTTAAGAGCCTGATTAAACTCTTTTCCATCGGCGATCTGCAAATAAAAGTATTTCATCAAAATCTGCGTTGCTTTATCATCAACGTTTCTTACTGAGATTAATACATTTTTCGCACCAGCAATAGAGAAGGCTCTTTGCAAGCCATACGCACCTTGGCCGGGCAGTAGTTTACCCTTTCCAGATTCACAGGCGCTCAAAACAACTAAAGAGACATTTTCCAAGTCTAGGCTCATCACTTCATATGATGTCAAAATATTATCGGCATTCGCTGAAGAACTGCCCAATACTAGACCAGCCCTTAGATATTGATTACTGAGCATTGCACTAGAAATGTTTAGACTATCATTGTCTGGAATGTAATAACCATGAGTAGCAATATGCAAAATACCTTTTAATGGTTCGATTTGAAGGCTCTTTTCAGAACAATCAAGCCCGATGTATTTTTTGCATTGCCATTTTTTTTCTAAAAGGATCTTTTCAACTGTTTCAATTTCAATTTTAGAATAAGGGAGTTCAGAAAAGTTAGAAAAACTAGCATTATTTACTACACCTCTTACTTGTGATTTTATATATTGGCTGTTATTAAATTTAGGATTGCCTACAAAAATTATAGATTTCTTGCTAGTACTACGTTCGGGTTTTAGAAAAATATCTTTCGTGCTATTGACATACGAGATATTTTTTGCTTTAAGTAAATAATTCCCATCGGAATCTTTTAAGGAATTCAAGTTTATTAAATTAAAAATCCCATCAGGGCAAAAATATATTTTACCGAAAGGCTTCAACTTGGCAATCATCGGACTTAAACTAGAGGAAAGTACATTGTAGTCAACGTCATCACTTTGGACTTCCTTTTCGAATTTATCTCCATGTTGAATGAAAAAATATTCCAATTTTTCTTGATCGGAATGAGTAAGAATAGTAATTGCATAATAGGGTTCTGGAGAAAAGCCACGTTGAGGATCGCTTTTTAAAAAACGAATAACATCGATAAAGCATTCGTCTTCACCTAACTTTTCTTGGACTTCAGAGAAAGAAAAGTCACTATCAATTTTGGAAAGCCGATTTCTTTTTTCAAATGCATCAAGAATGTAGTCTTGTATCATTAAGTTTTTATAAAAATCATATCGGGCGTATGCAGTGTCCAGTTCTTCTATATTTTGTGATTCTGCAAAATTCAATAGCGAATCATACTTCCTTTTGCTGTTAACCAAGTTTTCGTATGTTTCTGTTTTCTTTTGGTTGCGACCATATCTCTCAGCTTGCTTGCTGTAGGATTCAACTTGATAAATTAAATTCTTATCAAAAAGCCATTTCGCCAAATCTGTCGAAACGTGATTGTAATTCTTTTGATTATATCTCAAGAGATGCTGAGTCAAAATCAAATTGCTTTGCACATAGATGTCGTTTAACGCTTTTATCTGTAAATCATTAGAATAACCTAGAATTCTAAAAATTCGAGCATTCTGATTTCTCTGGTATATTTCCTGGTAAAAGAAATCAGCGGAGTCAAATTTGCCTGCCGAATTGAGACAATCCCCATAAGACAAAAAATGACTTGTATTGAAAGTCGGCACAAATGTGGTATCATAAAGCTTTAAGTATACAAATGGAGCCATTTCTGTCAAACCATTTTGACCTTTACTTTTTTTGAACTTTATTTCGCCCAGGGTATATAAAGCAGCCTTATAATACCCAGATTCTCTACCATAAGCATATTCGAATTCCGATAATGCCATAGAACAGAACTTTAGTGCATTATCATAGTAATCACTATCATGTGTGCTCACAAGCAATTTTGCAATTTCATGATATTGATGCACTGTGTAATCACCCCATGTTTTTTTTGCATTTTCTTCTAAGTCCAGAACTTTGAAATGATATAGTAAACAACTATCAAGGTCTCTAAACTGATAATAATAGCCGAGTTGTCTATAAATATAAATTACCTCCGGAAAAGCTTTTCGATCAAAATAGGAGCCGTTTTTAGAGCTAAAAAGTGTTGTGTAGTCAATACTATCAAGATAGTTTCTCGCATAAACTAGTTGTTTTAGACAGTTATTCTTATCACCAATTGAATTATAATAATCAAACCATTCTGCACATAGCTTTAAAAAAAAATAGCTCGATTGCAATTTTTTATTTTTATTGTAAATCTCATTTACAGAAGACAACTGTTGAAATACTTCGGACTTGTAACCAGCCTTTTTAATTACTTGCAATCTATGGTTCAATATATACGACATATAATCCACAGACTGCTCCTCGTATGTTTTTTTGACAAGGGCATCTACTTTTTTTAGGTAAGCAATTGCATCCTTATTTACATTGTTATTGTTTATAAAATAATCCAGGATGTCGTATAGATAATCGATATGCCATTGCTTATTAGTTGCATATTTTTGTTCAACAAGTTCTTCATTATCCATAAGGATATTAAAACCAAGTATTGCGTCTTTTTGCGCTGCTAAACGCGCGTAATTTCTCAAAATCTGAATAAAGTTATCAATGCCGTATAAAATTGCAGCATGCTGTTTCCGATAACTCAATGCTTTTTCGAAATAGAGAATTGCAGAGTCCAGTAGACCTACTTTTCTATATAATGAAGCAATGCTGACATAAGATCCATAAATATAGAAGTGCCGATCAGTATCGGAAAGAGAATTAGTACTTGCTATTTTAGAAATAGAATTATAGAAAGAGCCTATCAAAATGGTGAGTTCGCTATCGTCATTCAAACTTTGACTCCCGATAGAGGTACAATAATTCGAGTATATACTTCTCGCGGAATAATATTGCCAAGTAGTATCACCATACACGTTCATAACTAACTGAACGAGTTCTTTTCGACCAGACTTCATCACTTCTAGAGAAATAGGGCTTAATGTACTTAATGGTTGCAATCTTCTATTATATTCATCTAAATAGAAGCCTTTCAAGAAAATATATTCTTTGGAAGCTTTTCCAAAAGAATCAGCAACCTTAGTAATCTCAACTTCTAAATAGTCTAAATACTCGCCATTTGTTTTTTTTGTTGCGCCCTCCTTATCAATTCTATTTAAGTCAAGTCTCAAATTCTGAGCCATACAACTTAAAGCAGCACAAAAAGTAACAAAAACACAAAAACAAACTTTCAAAACCTGTCTATTAATCATACTTTATGTTATAGTTTACTAACCAGCAGATATTATTAGATGTGATCTTGAAGCACTGATTTTCTTTTAACACAAAAAAATTAGCGAGAGTGAAAGGAGAAGATTCTTCGGTGCATTTCTCAATCTCTATTGTGATCTTCTTTTCTTTATTTACGATTGTGAGTACCTCATAAAAAGAATAAGTAGCACTTTTTAAAACTAAATCCTCGTTAATTGATATAATATGTGAGGAGTCTAGTGACAATTTATAACTAAAATTACAAGTTCTATTGATCGGAGTGATATGATGCTGTATCCACTCGTCCTTCCAACCTTCAATTTCGAAAGCACTTTTTTCTTTGGCTGCTAGTAGAGCTAATTCACTATTGTAAACTAAGAGGGGGCTGTTTGTTTTTGCTAACTCCGAAAATATTGCAGAAGATTTATTCTTCTCTCCAGTATGATACAAAGCTATAGCCTCAATTAATTTTATATCATTAGAATAGCTGACAGATACCGGAATTTCAGATATAGTACCCAAAGCAGATTGATAATTTTTCTTTGCATCATATAGACATGCAAGGTTAATAAAGGCTGGCACATATTGAGGATCTAAAGCAAGAGCCTTTTCAAATGCAGTTTTAGCCTCTTGGAAAAATTGCCTCTGAATTATCTCCTTTCCATTTCTGTCGACACCCCTATTTATACTTTGAAACATTCTGCTTAATGGATCAACTTCGATTGGATAAATAAAATTCAAACTATCATACCCATTATAATCAAGTGCTTCAAACAATTTGCAAACGCCAAGATTATTGTACACCTCTCTGCTAGGGAAGTACATACTTAGATATTGAAAACAATCTGCTGCAACCGTATAATATTTTAAATGAAGCATAATAATCCCCGCTTGAAAAACAGGATATAGCTTTACTATTTTATTTTCGGCCTCCTTACAAATTAGCTTGCGTTCATTCTTTGAAGGGTATCCAATCATGTTTTCTGGTAAGCCATATGCGGTGTATATCTTGTGCAGCAATCGGCTGTAAACATTAAACGGGCTGTATCCGGCAATGCAAGAGTGATACAACCCAAAATTATCCGCTTCTCCCTCGTGAATGGTTTTCTCTTCTTTACTATGCCAGTAATTTTTCTCTTTCTCAGCTTTAGATTTCGCTTCTTTGCTTAGTGCAAATGCAAAGTCAGTACACCAGTGGTGGTCATTGTAATAGTGTGCAAGCTCATGACTTAGGATAATAGAGAGCGCATTCAAACTATCAGCCCCCATCTGCATACAGAGGTCAAAAAGCTGTTCATCAACCTTTATTATAGGGGATGGTGTAGATATATAAGTAGCAATATACTTTTCATCGGATGATTTGGGAATTAGCTCATGAGCTGGTGCTGATTTAGCATTACCATAGGCATTCACCAGATCACCAAATACTTTGTTGAGCGTATTTTTCTTCGCAGAAATATTCTGTGCCTTCATATTTATGAAAGCAAGAAGACCTAGTAATAAGAGTATTAAGTTCTTCAAATGGTCTAATTTTTATTGTCAAAAGCAATCCTTTCCAGTTTTTCAATTAACGGGCTGTCGGTAATTTTATTTAAGTCCTGTTGTTGCTTGGAAATGGTGAGCTGATAAAAATTATCGCCAGACATGAAGTAGTATTTTTTATCGGCAGTTTTAATTACACTATTCTGCACATGGGCATCTAATGTTTGAAAAAATTGCAATTTTTCGCCATCAAAAATATAAGACGTTGATAGTCTTCGCAATGATTCCAATTCTTCTTTTGCTATAGCCCTTAATGTTGTTTCACTTGTATCTGCCTGTGGTTTATTCAGGTAGTCTTCTATTGATTGAATTCTCGGCACTACATTCTGAATTACAATAGGCAATTTCTTTACCGCTCCAACATCAGCAAATCCCATTCCTGTTTCTGTTTGCACCGGTATAATATTTTCAGATAACTCAACTTCGGCAAATGCTGGTTTTATTTTCGCACCTGGTACAGCAGGGGCATCAACCTTCGCAACTTCTGTATTGTCTCTGTCTGAACCGGTATCATAAAAACTAACACCAATCCACACCATTGCACCAATAAAGCAAGCTGCGGCAGCGTATTTTATAAAAGATAGCGGTATGCGCTTAGTCTCTTTCTTGCTAGCGGCTGAATATTCGGTCGCTGGTTCATTAACCTGATAGGAAATATGCTCATTGTTGGCATAAGCAGGCGTCTCTTCTTTGTCCCACTCCCGCATCTTTTTCATTATATCTTCCTGCTCCTTTTTCTTGTCTATTTTACCAAAAGCAGAAGCCATTTCTGAATCGGATAAATCAAAAAGCAGTTCTTCATCAGTCAGAGATAGCTTTTTCGTTAGCCTGGCTCTTTCTGTTATCGTTATAGCGGATTTTAAATCTCTTTTAAAAGCTATTTCATTCAGGAGTGGTGCATACTGTGTCTTTATTAGCAGCTCAAGTGTTGGGCTGGCAAATCCTGATAAATAGTCATTTGCAAGTGCGTCTACATATTGATGTCGAAAATCGTTGATTTTACCGGAAAATAATTGCTTGGCACTATCTACTTTAAAGTCGTGAAGCAAGGTTAACAAATCATTTGCCTGAAGCCTAGGGGAAAGTAAGAGATCATTTAGTTTGACCCAAAAAGTTTCATATCCCAGAATGTGGGATCCCCCAGCCAGCGCCAACTCGGGTCCAATAATTTGTTGTAACAGTTCAATATCGCGCCTCATCTTATTTTCTTGAGTTTTCCAAAAGTTAGTGTTTTCAATTTTTCTTTGCAGAGATAGTTCTTGTTTTTGGCTATATGCTCACCCTTATAGTCAAAGTGTTCTGCAATTTGTTTCATGGTTTTATTGTGATAGTAGTACATCGACAGCAGCTCATAACAGTCACCTTTCCCTCTCATTAATTCTAGACTACTCACTATTGCCTGCACCCGTTCACTATTAATATCATTTTCATCCACAGGTAACCAGTCATTTATTCCGGGGCGGTATTTATATGGCTCATCTTCATTGTCAAAATTTGTAGCATCCGGCAGTATAATAAACTTTCCGGTGTCTTTGAATTTATTCAATAGCTGATACCGGCATATTGAATTCAGGTAGGTCTGTATGGAGGAAGTAAGAACGAAATCGCCATTTTTCGCCTTTTCGTATAAAACCAGGATAGCATCGTGATATATGTCGTTTATTAATTCGTCATAATCATTGCCATTACACTGTTTTTGCATAAATTTTATGCAATAGTCTTTGTGCTTTTTATAAATCACTGCCAGGTAATCTTCATGAAGCGTCAAGCCGTCAATCAAATCACTATCCGGTAATTGTGATTTTTCTTTGTATTCCGTGAGATTCATTGTGGTTTCATTATTGGCACAAATTACATAATATATATTAGGATAGCGACAGCCGCCACAGCGGCTATATTATCTTGCTTCATACAGCCTCCTAATTCATGCAATTTACACCAACAGTTTAAAATAACTGCATTTTAGGGACTTTTAGTACCTTTGTACAAAACCATTTAAACTATACAAAGTTTAAATTGCTAAAGATAAAGGTACTATGAGTTCCGAAAAACCAACTAAAATAAACCAATTGCTCAGTTCTCTACCAAACGGGATCGTGATGCAGTCCTTTTGGCTGGTAAATAGCGGTTATAGTCTCGACCTGCAAAAACGCTACAGGAAAGGCCAATGGCTGCAATCTATAGGTACAGGCGCAATGATACGCACCGGGGATGATGTTGGCTATGAAGGTGCAATATATGCACTACAAACTCAATCTGGCACTAACATACACCCGGCAGGTAGAACGGCTTTATCAATGCTGGGCAAAGCGCATTATTTGGAATTAGGCAAACAAAAGGTTATCGTATTTGGCGGGAAAGGCGAACAATTGCCGACATGGTTTCAGCGGCATGATTGGGGAGTAAAAGTTGAATTTTATCAGTCATCATTTTTGCCACCTGACGAAGGTTTGGTGGAAGTTGAACTGAAGAGTTTTTCAATCAAGGTATCAGGTGCTGTGCGGGCGATAATGGAATGTTTGTATTTGGCTCCCGAGAAACAGGAGCTTATGGAATGTTTTGAGCTTATGGAAGGTCTGAATAATCTTAGACCTGTTCAGGTGCAGCAACTGCTTGAAAAATGTCAATCGGTGAAAGTGAAACGTTTGTTTATGTATATGGCAGAGAAGGCAGAGCACAGTTGGTTTCCCTATATCGATTTGAAGAATATAGATCTAGGAAAAGGCAAGCGTAGTATCGTAAAGAATGGAGTGTACAACGCTAAGTATCAAATAACTATCCCCAGAGAACTAGAAGAATATGGCAAAAGCACCTTATAAAAAGCAGGTTGAATTATTACTTACTGTTTTGCCAGAGGTAGCAAAAGAAGATTGCTTTGCCCTTCATGGTGGTACAGCTATCAATTTATTTGTGAGGGATATGCCCAGATTGTCAGTAGATATTGACCTGACCTATGTTCCTATCCAAGACCGGGCAACTTCTTTCACGAATATTGGAAATGCCCTGCTGAGAATAAAAGCTACTATCGAAAAAGTGTTTACCCAAGCTCGCATCACGCATAGGAAAGAAGAAGGGAAATTACTGATTTCTGTAAATGGGACTGATGTAAAGTTAGAGGTGAGTATGGTGGGTAGGGGTACACTTACCGCACCCGTAGGGATGATATTGTGCAACAAAGCGCAGGAAGAATTTGAAGCGTTTTGTGCTATCAATGTCGTTCCAGCCGGACAATTGTATGGAGGAAAGATTTGTGCTGCATTAGACCGACAGCATCCGAGAGATTTGTTTGATGTGAAATACCTTCTGCAAAATGAAGGCTACTCCAAAGAGGTAAAAGAAGGATTTTATTTTCGGCTATTGAGTGGTGAACGCCCCATTAACGAAGTGCTTTTCCCGAATTTATTGGATCAACGGGCAGCGATGGAAAATCAGTTTACAGGAATGAGTAAGGAAGATTTTAGCTACGAGGAATTTGAACGAGTAAGAGATCTGCTGTTAAATGAAGTACATAAAAACTTGACAGAAGAAGATAAGCAGTTTATACTTGATTTTAAGGAAGGTACTCCTAATTGGGCTCTGTACAATTTTGAACAGTTCCCAGCCATAATATGGAAGCTGCAAAACATACAGCGGCTCAAAGAAATTAATGCCGATAAGCACCGGCAATTATATGCCGTACTTGAGGGAAAGCTAAACAAAAGGTAGCGTATTTGACTGCCCGCATACATTTTCAAACCAAGTCCTATTTCTAATCTAAATTCCCCGCTTCCGTTAGGTGATTGGTAGAGTGGTGTTCAACATTTTTCGCGTACAGGAAAGCCAGTATCGGACAGTCCGTTACTAAACTGCCGCTATTTGTCGTTCTCTATAGTTATCCGTTACATTATTGTAACTGAATGATGAACATCATTATTTTCCAATCGTTACAAAATCAAAAATGTGGTTTTCCAAGGTCAATAAATCTTTCCCCGCATTTCCGGCAATAACTCCCCATCCTCATTCACCCATTCAGGCAGGCAGTAGAAATTCCCACGCACACCTGGCAATTTGTAAGGGAATAGCCGTTTCGATTTTGTAGCTGAGGTAAGCGATGGCGACAGGAACTTCTCCTTACTTTCTTTTTCATGAAGCACGGGCTCTCGTCGCAATAGCAGCGCAATAATCTCCGCTGAACGAAGTGGTTTATTCGCTTTGGCTATGATAAAAACGATTTTACTGACCCATGTCCTGCTTTTGTTGTATTCATCCTTCGGGTTTACATGGCTTTCCAGTAGCAACCGCAGTTTTATGTTCTCGTTTTCCTGTTTGTGCAATAGATCTTTTGTTTCACTAAGCTCTTTTTGCGTCTCAGCAAGCTTCTTTTTTAGCCTTTCAAGCTTTATTGCCAGGAATGGCGATGGATTTTGACTGTTTTTCTCCATGACGGTAAAGTGTATTTGAATGCCCGCAAATATTTTCAAACCAAATCTATGAATAATCTAATTTTTTCGCTTCATTTTGGTGTTGGATTATGTGTTTAATCTAAATTCCCCCTCGAATGGTTTTGAAATAGGTTGTCTCGTCCTGTCTCGTCCTGGTTTTAGTTGACCCCTTTTGAAGATAATCCGGCTATTGGTTGACACCCAATTTTCTTAGTCCGGCAAATGGTTGACACAAACGCGTTCGCTATGCAACACACTTATTTGTTGCCAAACATTTGCGATACTGCTATAAGTAAATTACAATTACCTTTGTACATTTTCAATACTATTCGGATGGATGGAATTTTGAAACCAAAACCATGTGCTTAAATTTGAAAATGCGTGAGTGCTAAGGGCATCCAAATTCGGGAAAATGGTACTAGTGGGACAGATTAAAACGCATTTATCGTTTATATGAATAACTATTATTGAAATTTTACTTTCTAAAGTACTGATTAACAATATAATATATTAGTTCAACACTTACTTCGCTTTTTGCTCGCGCTGACTTAAACAGGAATGCTATTATAGTTAAGGGCAGTGTGACAAAATCTATAATTATTATGAGCTATAACGAGTTTATTCAAAAAACGATAAAGGAAACTAATTATATCGTTGGTAAAAAACTAAACGAAAAGCTCCAAGAACACTTTTCGATTACTAGTGAAAATTCCCGCAAAATAATTCAGCGGGCGGTAAAGGATAAGATAATAATGTCAACTAAGCCAGTTTCCTTTGGGAATGGCCAGTTTGTATATTATAGAATGCATAAGAAATTTGACCGTGCAATGTTGTTAGAGGTTGCAAAAGAGTTTCGTCCTGGTATGTTCAGAATTCTCTCATTGATGGATCTAAATGATGGAATTATTAGTAAGTACGAAGCGATGAAAATTGCAAGTTGCCCATTGGACATTAAAAATGCGAAATCTGATAATATAACTAAGCTCATTAAAGAATTGGAAACGTTGAAAGTGGTTTCTCTTATAAATGACACAAGAAACATTACCTACCTAATCAGCAACGAATGTATCGCAGATGCCGAAATAAGGATGTCCAAACATTTTATTAAAATGCGGTTAGACGCAATGTTTATTCCTGACGTAATTAAGTATTTAGAGAAAATAAATTTAGTTGATCCGCTGACAAGCTATTATAGAAATAAAACGGTTCCTTCAAAGGCGATCAAGCAATATAATTTTTTATGGGATGCCATATCACATACGAAGACAACCGGGATTAATCCGGAAAAGGCAATTAACGCCACTACAAACGAGAAAAAGACAACTGTAGTTTTTGATATTATTATCAGTCGTGTTTATACGGATAATGATTTTCAAGGATTTTTTAAGAGAATACAATCCGTTTTAAGCAGCACCAAAAGTGGCGTGAGAAAGTTACTTCCGATAATAATATTTTCAGAAATAGAAAGTTTAGCTTTAAACAAAATTCACAAACTGGGCTTTCTAACTCTTTCTATTCACGATATTTATGGGAAGAACATATCGGGTATAATTAAGAATATTAATAGGCTTCAATCTGTCTATCTTGGACAAGATAGCCAAGGTGAAAATTCGGTAGCAATCATTGAAACTACTCTAGAATCAATAAAAAATTCAGGACAGGAAATAAATCTGAAAAACATTGTCGGGGACTTATTTGAGTTTTTGATGTATCCGGTTATGGAGTGCATTTTTCCAAATTCAATGAAAGAACAAGGCAGAATTTTGAAAGAATACGATAATGGAAAGGAGCGGCAACAAGAATATGATTATTTGATTCGGACTCAAAGTGAAATTATTGTGATTGAGCTCAAGGGAAAGAAATCACAAAGCGAAATCTCTCTGGGTGACTATCAAAAAAAAGACACCGTAAAGTGGTTTTATGCCCATACCTACCCTTTTGCAAAAAAAATGTTAACTCCCGAATCACGAAATCTTCCCATTAGAGGCTGCTTCATTACGTCCGGCGGCTTCAGAGACAATGCAATAGAATATATGGAAACATTAAGTAACAGCGCAATAAAATCTACCAAATTAGATATATGGTATGATCGTCACAAATTAATGCAGTTACTAGACGCCAATGGATTAAAGCATGTTTCAAAAATTATAAACAAGTACTACAGTGGTGATGCCGATAGCGTAGATGAAGAGCTTGACTAAAAGCTCTTATTTTTTCAGAACTAGGCTGTTAGCTCGAGGTTTCAGTGTAGATACAATATCTACTTTTTCGCCAGTGAAGCAATGATTTCCCTAAAACTACCTAATGCTGCCTCTAAATTCTCTACTATATCTTCTGCCAATACATCAGGGTCGGGTAGGTTGTCGAGGTCTGCCAGCGACTTGTCTTTTATCCAGCTTATATCCAGGCTGGTTTTATCACGGGCTATTATTTCTTCATAGCTATACCTGCGCCAGCGCCCCTCGGGGTTGGTTTCTGCATTATAGGTTTCCTTGCGCTTATGCCTATTCTTAGGATTGTAGCAGTCAATGAACTCTTGCAGGTCATTGGTATTCAGTGGGTTCTTTTTAAGGGTGTGGTGTACATTGGTGCGATAATCGAATATCCATACCTCTTTTGTCCATGCCTGTTTTGCTGCTGGCTTAGCATCAAAGAACAATACATTTGCCTTTACTCCGTTGGCGTAGAATATACCTGTGGGTAGCCTGAGTATGGTGTGTAGTTCTGTAGTTTCCAGTAGTTTTTTGCGTACTGTTTCACCAGCACCACCTTCAAATAGTACATTATCTGGTATTACTACAGCCGCTATACCTGTAGTTTTGAGCATGGTGCGGATGTGTTGCAGGAAGTTCAGTTGCTTATTGCTGGTACTCGCCCAGAAGTCTTGCCTGTTGTAGGTAAGGTCTTCTTTCTCCTGTTCGCCTTCTTCGTTGGTAAATGTCTGGCTGCTCTTTTTGCCGAAGGGTGGATTGGCCAATATATAATCAAACCGCTCTCCGTTATCTGCAATTAGTGCATCGGCAGGAGATATGAAGTTGTCGCTGTCTATATCGCCTATGTTGTGCAGGAACAGGTTCATGAGTGCCATACGACGAGTACCTGCTACAATCTCGTTGCCATAAAAGGTTTTATACTTCAGGAATTGCTTTTGTTCTTTGTCGAGGGTTTGAGCAGCTATGTAATCGTAAGCAGCCAAAAAGAAGCCTCCTGTACCGCAGGCAGGGTCTGCAATGGTCTTCATAGGTTGCGGCTGTATGCAGGCTACCATAGTTTTTATAAGGGCACGAGGGGTAAAATATTGCCCGGCACCGCTCTTGGTGTCTTCGGCATTTTTTTCCAGCAGCCCTTCATATATTTCGCCTTTTACATCGGCACCCATTACCGTCCATTGCTCCTTATTGATCATATCAATCAACTTGTATAGCTTGGCGGGGTCTTGTATTTTATTCTGGCTTTTGGTAAATATCTGGCCGAGTATTCCCTTCTGGCTACCCAGCTCGCGCAGTAGCGTTACATAATGCACTTCCAGTTCAGCGCCCTTCAACACTGTAAGGCTATCCCAGCTATATTGTGCCGGAATAGGCAGCTTGCGGTTGTAGGGTGGCTTGGCATATTCGTCTGCCATTTTAAGGAACAGCAGATAAGTAAGCTGCTCGAGGTAGTCGCCATAACTTACGCCATCATCACGAAGGGTATTACAGAATGACCAGACTTTGGATATTATACTATTAGTTGTTGTAGTGCTCATGAAAGTTTCAGGCTATTTACTATGATTTTATTTTGTGCTAACCGTGCTTTGCCATTGCTAAAAATGTTTACCCCAGCAGTTGAGAGCCAATGAAATGCTCCGTCGCCATGAATTTGCGCCAATGGTGCGCCTTCCGCATTGAGCCAGCTACGCAACCATGTGCATTTGGCTATTATTTCTGTGACCTGGCCATTGGCAGGATGTACCTCTACAAAATAAGATTTTCCTTTGTAGCCTATTGCATAGTCCCAACGTGAAGCCTGAGGTTGCAACTTGCTATAGCAATCATCCAAATCTATACTACCCTCACAGCCCCTGGGATCGGTTGGGCGCACCAGCCTACTATTTGCACCCATTGCCTGCAAACCATTTCGAAGACTGGGCGCTATAGCTGGCACACTTTTTACTGCTTTCTGAAAACTCATAGGGGAATATTTTTTGCTACTATTTCTGCCGCTCTTGATCCAAAGGTTGATAGTCCACCCCATTCAGCTATTGCAGGGTCATCACTGGAGGCATCAAGGCTGGATATGTCCTTTACAAAAACTCCTTTTTCTTGTTTATCGAAATAATAGGTACGCACCGATTTTTGCAATATGCCTTTAAATACGTTTTCAGTTTGTTCATTATGGGGCATGTTAAAGAGTTCATATAGAACTTCGTCCTTCACCTTGCCCTCCTGTAAAAACTGAAATGCCCAAGCAAATTCGAGAAATACAGGAGAGTGTGTGGATACAATAATTTTATAACCCTTTTGTACCAGTTTTAGCAACGACACTATTACTTGCTTGATAGCAGCGGGGTGCAAGCCCATTTCTGGCTCTTCGATAATTACAGTTTTTATTGCCATTCCAGCCGAAAATTGTGCATTGGTAAGCAAATTGAAACCGAGCAATAAAGGCATAAATTCTTTTTGTCCGGTGGACCACTGCTGAAAAGGTATATAATTATCACCCAGGTTCAGCACAAATTTTTTACGTCCATTAGATACCTCTACCTCTACCTTGCCATTATCATAAATGCTATTGTACACTAAATCCTGCATAGTATGATTACCGTACATTTTCTGGTGTAACCCTTCCATAAGCAGGCGAATTGTTTCGCTGTAAGAGCTTAAAATGAAGGGTTCGAATCGGAAATCATCAAATGGCTTGGGCCATCCATTCTGAATGGTGAGGATTCTATGCGCCGGTACATAAAATGTATTCCTTGCTGATTCTGTAACCTCATTAATAGACTTTATAAGGTAATCTGTATTGAAAAACTCGCCATTAACACTCACCTGAGTATTGCCTTGCCACAATTGCAGAGTACTTTCTCCAAAATAAACTCCCACCAGGCTTTTGATATCATGCCATGCGTACCCACGAACAAAAAGTTGGTCGTTAATCCATTTGTTGTCTTCTACCAATGTTGCCATTTGCAGTAGAATACTTTTGCCACTCGCCTGCGGACCAACCAAAATAGTAAGGTCGCCAAAAGTGATATCGGCTTCAGTTATTGGTCCTAAGTTGCGAATGCTTATTTTTTCCATGATTTTTCTTATTACGTGCCAAAGATAGTGCTTACACCAGTTTCCCCTCAAATGCCTGCTTCAATATACTCTGCCTCAGTGCCTCCGCTTCTTTTAGGCCATTGGTTATTGTTTCTTCTATTTTGTCACATACGCTTAGGCGGGATTCAGTTTCTTGAACTATTAGTTGTTGGTCTTTAAGTGAACAAACTGGTATAGGGTAGTTTTTTAGCAAATTAGATTCAATACTTTCGACGGTAGTTCCGTCCTTGCTGCATTTCTTTCTGATATCATCATTCTGAGCAAGTACATATAAATAAACATATTCTGGCATAACGTCTACGGGTGTAAATCCCTGAATATCTTGATTTACAGTGACTTCACAAGTAGTTAAAGCAACCGGCAATGTTCTCCTTAGTATTCCGCTCCTAACGACAAACAAAACGGATCCACTTGGAATCAACTTTGTTGAAGAATTTTCTACAGCCTCTATTGTGATTTTATCAATAGTGTCCGTTATCTTCTGATATTTCATATCCTTAGGGGATACCCATAAAATAGTTCCTTGCTCCCAGAAGTCACTTCTTGATTTGCTAGGGGTTCCACCTCCTCGCCAAGAGCCAATTTCGTTCATTTTTTTTAGAATCCACCCCTCCGGCAGCTCCCCGTCCTTGACATTTACATTAGTAAGCCTGCCCTCAAAAGCCCACTTCAGTACCGCCTGCCGGTAGACTTTTAGTTGCTGCTGTAGTGTTTTAAGGCTTTCTACTCCGTTATCCAGTTTGCTGAAAAGTTCTTCGAGTTTGGAGACGATGGCTTGTTGTTGGGGGATAGGAGGTAAGCTTAACTCTGCATCCCATAATAAAGTAGGCTCCACATGTGGAATACCAACACCACGAGGATTTGTATTTAGTTTACGATAAATGCCTTTCAGGAAGTAAAAAAGATACTCCTTATTCAAACTTTCTTTTGGTTCAATTTTCATTAAAGTTGAACCAATTGCACCTTTTTTTGCTTTCCCTGTTAATCCTGCACGCGCACCGTCCCATACCATTAATAAATCGCCGTCCTCACACAAGTTGCAATTGTTTCCGTCAGTATATTCGTCATAAATACCTCGTTCAAAGGCTTTTATGTTTATGTAAGGGATAGAATATAATTCAGATTCGCTTGTACTCAGCCTTTTGGGTTTTTTACCTTTAGAATGTGTGCAAATATTTTTTAATTGCTCTGTTAGAATGGTTTTCATTACGCTGCTAATTCTTCATTAAGTTCGTTAATAATATCTTCCATTCCACCGCCAAACAGTTGCCACATTCTGCCTCTGCCACCTACAGCATCGAACGGAGTGTAATCTAAGTCATCGGCAGCGATATGTATGCTGTTGGCTACATGGTCTTTTATCATGCGTAGCCACTGCATTTGCTCTTCTGTAAACTTTAGTGGGCCTGCCTGCTTTTTAAATAGCCATTGTTTAAAGTTGTTGTCTACAGTTTTGTCGTAGCTGGTAAGGGTAGCGTCTATGCCGCATACATGCCGTATGAGCGATACCAGTGCTATAAGTTCGTTTTTTGGGGTGCCGCTGGTAGTGGCGGTCAGTTCGTAAGCCCGCCATATATGCATGGGTGCCAGCAGGGGCTTGTCGGCTTTCAGTAGCTCCAGCACCTCCTTTATCATTTGGTAGGTAAGCTCTCGCCTGCGGTAGGGCTGGTTGTAAAATAGCTGCAAGGCGGTTATCTCGTCCTTGTGCGTTTCTATCCACTGCCTGAAGTCCTGCACCTGTAGTTCGGCTTGTTCTTTATTGTCTTTGTCCCAGCCGGCATTGAGTATGCTGTCCTGGTTGATGTGGTCTATTATTTGGTTGTGGCTTTTGCGCACCTGCTCTATATATGCATTGAGCTCGCCGGTAAATGTGCTTGCTGCCTGCTCTATGATAGCGGAGTGTTGTGCTTGGTAGGCTGCTTGTTTGTCGGCAGGGCTTGCGCCGGGTATGGTTGCTTCTGCGTGCTGCCGTATCTGCTCTATGGTATCGGGGTCGTAGGCATTTAGTAGTTCGCCCACCACCTGCGGTAGTGTTTTGCCATTGGCTTTGGCGGCAAACTGTTGCTGCTCCTTGGGCGTTAGCTGCTTATTCAGCCGTGCCAGCCTATTGGCAAGCGAGCTGAAGAGGTCTTCATCTCTTGCGCCTACTGCCACTGCACCTAACAGGTCTTTCAGTGCCACACCGGGCTTTTTCTCTAGTGGTCGGCTATCGGTTTTCAGGCTTTTGGTGACGCCTACGGCATCTATTATTACAAAATGGTCTTTGGTGTATTTGGCGGTTTTGGACACGCGGTTAAGGTCATCGATAGATATGGTACGTGTACCCCTGCCTTTCATCTGCTCAAAGTAATTGCGGCTCTTTACATCTCGCATAAACAACAGGCATTCCAGCGGCTTTACATCGGTGCCGGTAGCTATCATATCTACCGTTACCGCGATGCGGGGGCTATAGTCGTTCCTGAATTGAGCTAAGACAGACTTGGGGTCTTCTTCTGCCTTGTAAGTTATCTTTTTGCAAAACCTGTTTTCCTCGGCAAACTCTTCCCGTACAATATTGATAATGTCATCGGCATGGCTGTCGGTCTTGGCAAAGATGAGTGTCTTTGGCACTTCAAATGTACCATCTTCGTTGTACCTGTCGGGGAACATACTGGGCAGGTTGTCTTTAAAGCTGCGTATGACGGTGCGTATC
>JAIOYR010000034.1 GCA_021740995.1 Taibaiella sp. | reverse complement strand
ATATTTCTGGAAGGTGTTAGCAGGGTTGAGATGTATAATAATGATTTTACTGAAAATGGCTGGGGGCTGAAGATACAAGCCAGTTGTATGGAGATTGTACTGAAGAACAACAATTTTAGGGGCAATACATTCGATGTAGGGACTAATGGGTCGTTAGTGCTGAATACTTTCGAAAATAACTATTGGGATAAGTATGAGGGCTATGATCTGAATAAGGATAAAATAGGAGACATTCCTTACAGGCCGGTAAGTATGTTCAGCATGGTAGTCGAAAAAAACCCGCCTGCAATGATGCTTTTTCGTAGCCTGATAACAACACTCATGGACCGGTCTGAGAAGGTAATACCGAGCCTCACTCCGGAGCAACTGAAAGATAACCATCCGCTGATGAAACCATTAAGAATATGATATCGGCAAATAAAGTAAATAAAAGTTTCGGCAAACTGAAAGTGCTGAATGAAGTATCATTTACCAGCAATTCAGGGCAATGTATTGCCCTTATTGGCCCTAACGGTTGCGGCAAAACTACATTTATCAAGTGTGTACTTGGTATGGTAGTACCAGACACCGGTACAATAACAGTAATGGGGAAAGATGTAGCTTCAGGGTGGCAATACCGGTCTGAAGTGGGATATATGCCACAAGTAGGGCGCTATCCGGAAAACATGCAGATTGGCCAAGTAATAGAAATGCTCACTGATATACGGCAGAGCAACAAAACAATAGACGACGACCTGATCAGTGCATTTGCACTTAAAGCACTTTATCACAAGCGAATGAGAACATTGTCTGGAGGTACGATGCAGAAGGTAAGTGCGGCAATCGCCTTTTTATTTGGAGCAAGCGTGCTTATACTGGATGAGCCAACGGCAGGCCTGGATCCGGTAGCATCAGAGATACTAAAAGAGAAAGTGCTTGCAGAAAAAGCAAGAGGCAAACTAATACTTATCACCTCACATATACTAAGCGAGCTGGATGAACTTATCTCAGACATAGTGTACATGCAAGACGGAAGTATACTGCTATATAAAACACTGAATGCGCTGAAAGAAGAAACAGGAGAAACAAAATTATCACGCGCAATTGCACAAATAATGACCAATAAGCCGTCATGATAAAGATCATAAAATATATACTTCTTGACATTTTGCGCAACAAGATGGTATTGGGTTATGCAGTATTCTTGTTTGCAATCACGTTTACCGTCTTCAGCCTTGAAGACAGCACTCAAAAAGGATTGCTTAGCATGCTGAACCTGGTACTGTTTATAGTGCCATTGGTTAGTGTCATATTCTCTACAATCTACGTATATAATAGCTCAGAATTCATTGAATTGCTGGTGAGCCAACCATTAAAAAGAAGCAGTATCTGGTTGAGTATATTCGTAGGTCTGGCTGGCGCATTGTCCCTTGCATTCTTTGCCGGTGCAGGTCTACCCATGTTGTTTTATGAGCCATCTCCCACCGGGCTCATGCTGCTGCTCATGGGTTTGTTGATCTCAGTAATATTTGTTGCTATAGCAATGCTGGCGGCTGTGCATACAAGAGATAAAGCAAAAGGAATCGGGTTTGCAATACTTCTTTGGATATACTTCTCTCTTCTATTTGATGGGCTTGTGCTATTTCTGCTATTCCAATTTGCAGATTATCCATTGGAGAAAGCAATGATTGGTATCAGCGCCCTCAACCCAATAGATCTCGGGCGCATACTTGTTTTGCTTAAAATGGATGTGTCGGCACTTATGGGCTATACTGGTGCAGTATTCAAAGAGTTTTACGGAACAGACAAAGGGCTGATTGTTTCACTTTCTGTCATGGTTCTGTGGATAGCTTTGCCGCTACTATATTCTCTGAAAAAATTCAACCGAAAAGATCTTTAGAAATGAAAACTGACATATTTGGCAACGGAGAATTGAAATTATTGATAGACACGTTCTATGAGAAAGTTAAGGCAGACCCTGTGATTGGGTTTATGTTTGCGCATGTCAATTGGGAACACCACCTTCCGGTAATGTACTCATTTTGGGAAAACACACTATTCTACACTGGCGGCTATTCTGGCAACCCATTAAAGGTGCACCAGAATATCAACAAACGTTGTCCGTTGACTCAAGACCATTTCAATCAATGGCAAAACCTTTTTATCGAGACTGTAGACGAGCTTTTTGAAGGAGAAAAAGCAGAGCTAGCGAAACAAAGAGCATTGAGTATATCTACTGTGATGCAGATTAAAATCATGCCTGCCGATGAATAGAATACAGACGAAAAAATCCAGTCTGTAGCATAAAATAGGGCTGCGATAAGTGCAGCCCCTTTCTACCAATATTAACCACAAAGTTGAGCTTATTTTTTGGGCGGAAGCAATACGCCGTCAATAACATGAATAATACCGTTTGAAGCAGGTATTGATGCTACTATTGTAGCATTACCATTTATGATTGTCTTCCCGTCCTTTTTTGAAATAGTAATGTTGCTACCATTTACTTGACCCAAAGACTGTCCGTCCTGTAGCTGTTCTTCCTTATATACCCCTACTGACACGTGATACTGAAGTATATCCGCCAGGTCTTCTTTCTTTTCGGGTTTCAAGAGTCCATCAACTGTTCCTGCTGGTAGTAGGTCAAATGCGGCATTTGTTGGTGCAAAAACAGTAAATGGCCCAGTGTTGCTTAGAACATCGACCAACTCAGCAGCCTTAACTGCGGCTACCAAAGTAGTATGATCTTTGCTTCCGACAGCGATCTGAACAACATTCTTTTGCGAGGCATCATCCTGTACGCCCGATTGGCCTGTTGCAGTTTCTTGCGTTGCCTCAGTGCCTGTTGTTCCTTCACTAGTTGTGGTTTCATTACCGCAAGCTGCTGACAAGACGCAAAAAGCAAACATGAGCGGAACTGTAATTTTTTTCATAAAAGGAATTGAAGTGTTAATAATAGTGTACAACATAAAAGTACCATGTTGTAGATCAGCGATTTATGACTCTGGTCATAATTGAAAATTCATCTAAAAATCAATAGGATTTGTTTTTTGCTATGGAATATGAGCCTACACATATTTCATACAAAGAAGTCGGCGTTATTTTGCAATGAACCAATAAATAACTAAGCGATGAACATAGAAACTGCAACCGAAACAGGAATTACAGTAGGAAGTATTGTTGCCGCAAATTACAGGGCTGCCGATGTCTTTAAGAGGTATGGTATTGACTTTTGTTGTAAAGGCGGCAGGCGTCTTGAAGATGTTTGCAAGGAAAATAATCTTGATTTTTCGGCTATAATGCAAGAGGTGATGGAGAAGATGGAAAATACAATTCCAATCGAAGAAGACATGTATCGATCCATGCAACTCGATGAACTCGCAACACACATAGAACAGGTACACCACAAGTATGTCAGGGACAATATCCAGATCCTTTTGAGCTACCTGCACAAAATAAACAGCGTACACGGGGCAAAGCATCCCGAACTGACAGAGATATTCGCGCTATTTGAAGGGTGCGCACATGAATTGGCTCAGCACATGGTGAAAGAGGAAACAGTGCTGTTTCCTGCTATTAAGAAGCTGGCTGCGGCAGTCAGGCAAGGAGCAAATAACATCAAACCTTTCTTCTTTGGGGCATTATCAAACCCGATAGGCATGATGGAAGATGAGCATGTGACAGAGGGCGAGCGCTTTTTCAGAATAGCAGAATTGAGCAACAATTTCACCACGCCGCCCGATGGCTGCACTACTTATGTGGTGGCTTACAGAAAGTTGAAGGAATTTCAGGATGATCTGTTCCTGCATATACATCTTGAGAACAATATCCTGTTCCCAAAAGCAATGAAACTTGAAGAAACACTGACACGTGAATGAACATACCCCAATAAAAAGAGACCCGGCAATAGTTACACTTTCCAGAGATCACCATTCAGGCCTACAGCTTGTGTGGAAGATCGGGTACGGAATCACGAATAAAATTCATCCGAAACGAATATGCAGTTATGTTCTTTTTTTTATAAGGCAGGAGCTTGAGCCACATTTCAGGGATGAGGAGCGTTATTTGTTTCCGCTGCTCAAGGTCGACATCCACTCAGGGTCAGGGCTGAGTCAGAGCATGGCGTGATCAGGAACCTGGCGGAATCGATAAGAGAGAGCCATTCAAACCAGGCGTTATGCGAACAATTTGTTAAGCTGCTGGAATTGCATATTCGGTTCGATGAACGCGAACTATTCAACTATATACAGAACCCAATTCCGAATGACTTATTGGCTGAAATTGGTTTCAAGCTAAACGTGAATAGCCGCGTCGCAGATCATAAATGGACAGATCATTTTTGGGTAAAAGACAACCACTAGGCTTTAACAGGTTATATTCCATATTTAGATCTTAATGAGAATATTTTCCTGAAAAAATCCATCAACCGGTTCGACAATTCGTTCGGGGAGTCCACTTCAACCGGGAACATCGAACTGATGTTCCCGGTTTTTTATTCTTCTTAATAGCTCATTTAAAATAGTACACTACATAGACAGTGTTTTGTTTATTTTTGATTTTTGCAGGGAATGGAAGAAACACAACACATAGAAAAGAAATCATTGAGAATTGTAACCGGCAATTCTGCCGACTGGAATGAGTTGGCTAAGGACTGTGTATGCTTTGCTAATGCAAGGGGCGGGGTAATTTATATCGGCATTGAGGATGATGATAAGGGAGCTCCAGTAGGTCAAAAAATTGATAATACTCTACCTGCTAAAATAAGAAAAAGAATTTCAGAACTTACAGTGAACGTGGCTACCCATGCGGAGATAATAACCGGAGAAAATGCAGGGCAGTATATAGAACTAAAAGTGATGCAGAGCCTATCCACGATTGCCAGCACTACTGATGGCAGGTATTATTACCGGGTATCTGATAAGTGTACGCCATTGCCGCCTGAAGACCTGATGCGATTACTTACCGACAAGCCTGCGTTTATCTGGGAAACAAAGCTGGTACGCAACGTGCGCAGAACAGAGGTTGACCCTGAAAAAATGCAGCAATTTGTTGCTGATATTCGGGCATCGGAAAGGGTTACCGCATTCGTAAAAGAAAAGTCGGCAGATGAACTACTTGATTATTACCTGATGGTAGAAGGAGATTCTCTTACCAATCTTGGTGTATTATGGGTAGGCAAGCGAACTGACCGGGCAAAATTGCTGTATGCCACTGTAATCCAGTTTTTCAAGTATGATGAGAGCGGCAGCAGGGTAAACAAAATAGTGTGGGATGACTTCTCCCTGAACCCCAAAGAAATGATAGAAGCCGTATGGACACAGATACCGGACTGGAAAGAAGGCATAGAAGTATCGGATGGCATATTCAGGAAGTTCATACCTAACTATGAGGAGGAGATAATACGAGAGCTTCTCGCCAATGCTTTAGTGCATCGGCCATATACCACCAGAGGAGATATTTTCATCAACCTTTATACCGACCGAATTGAGATGCACAATCCCGGCCTGCTACCCACGGGAGTAACGCCTGAAAATATGCTGCACAAAACGGTTAGGCGTAATGAGCATCTGGCTAAAGTATTTTACGACCTGAAGCTAATGGAGCGTGAAGGCACCGGCTATGATAAAATGTACGAGGTACTGCTTTCAAACGGTAAGCAATTACCGGTTGTAACCGAAGGAGACGACAGGGTAACCGTTACGATAAGGAAAAGAATTACTAAGGATGAAGTGATCAAGTTGGTGAGCCGGGCAAATGAAGAGTTCCAGCTTCGCCAGAAAGAAATTATTTGCCTCGGGTTAATTGCGCAACATACCACGTTGTCGGCTATAGAATTTTCGAAAAACCTGAGTTTAAAACAGCCGAATGCAATAAGAGATTGGTTGGGCAGGTTAATAGACCTCGGCTTAGTGAAAACCAAGGGGAAGACAAAGGGCGTAGAATATTACCTAAACCCCGACTTTTTAAGAAAAGCGGATTTTAAAGGCAAAACGAACCTTAAGAAAATCGAAGACCATAGATTAAAGGAACTGATATTTCAGGATTTGAAGGTTTACCCGAATAGTTCGGTTAGCGATATTCACCAAAGGGTGGGTATTGAAATCCCGATCAGGAAGATAAAATCTCAGCTATATAGTATGGTTGAGGATAATACATTGGGGGTGACCGGAGAAAGAAAGGCTACCCGGTATTTTATAAACAAAATAACGTGAAATAATAGCCACTTTTGACTGTGCGGTGTATAAAAATCAGTTCAAAAGATAGGTAACAAATTGATTATCAATGCTTTTTTACACTAAAATGTTGTGAAAAAATAGGGTGGTTGTTTAAAAGTTGTTCAAAAACCAAAGGAATTGCTCTGAGTAGAAACATTGATAAAAACTGTAAATTAGGGACGTTTTCGCACAAAAATGCTATATAAGCCTTTCTTCCAATACACCCTTCCATTCAACAAACCCCTTTTTCGTATCGGAATAGTCGTGAATAATCCGGCTAAAATAATCCGGTGCTTTTTTGATATAGGAATTCCTGCCTGTTAGTTTCATTTCATTAAGGCTTGTTTCTATTTCTTTAATTACAGCCCGTAACGCAACTTTATCCTTAGCTATATGCCATAGATAGGTTGCTTCTTCACTATCAAGGGTTTCCCAGATCAAGTGATATTTATTTTCTCCTGCAATCAGGAAAATGAAAGAGAAGGGTTGTAGAATAAATCGAAGTTTTAAAACTGAGGCTTCATGCTTTGATGCTAAATATTTGATCTGGAGAAAGTGCTTTGCTAATTCCATTTTTAATACCTCGTTGAGCAACGCAGCTTCATTTTCCAATAATGCGCCAATGCTTTGATTCGACTGTTTTAAATCATCAAAGGACAAGATTGATTTAGCATTTCCATCACCCTTAAATTTCTTGAAATCCCGTCTTACAAATTCAAACCTTACGGAATCAATGATCTCCCCGTTTATTGCATTTACCTCATCGGAACTCGCTTCATAAGAAAGAGCGTTCTGCTTATCATGCTTTATCCTGATGTTTACCGTAATGGATTTTGTTCTCAGGATTTTCGAGAAATATTCCTTAATAGCCTCAAACTCCGGTCTGGCATTATCGTTGGGTATTTCTATGGTAATATCTTTCCCGATTGCCGATAAATAAAAAGGGATAGTAACACATCCGTTTCCAAAACAGATTTTTTTAAACGGTATTTTTATGATCTTTTCAAATACCCACGATTGAACTATTGATGGAACAGGAGGAAGTGATACCGAGACAGCGGGCGTGGTGACCACTGTTCTTTTCAGAACTACAGATTTTAGAATACCGCCCGTATCAATTGTTCTGAATCTTATTTGCTCAATGGGTAGCAACGACAATGAAAGCTGTTGAATGTCTTCCTGTATTATTACATTATAATTGAGAATTTCAGCAAAAATGCTGCATTCATCTTCCTTGTATTTTAATACCCTGATTTTCCATACTATTCCTTTTTGAAAGCAATCAATATTCATCCCCAATTCAAGAACAGAAATTGGATAAGCGTTTGCCTGGCTGCCGACATAAAATCTGTCTTCCTCAAACCTCAAAAGGTATTCTTCGTGTGTTTTTATTATGCCGGAATTAGCCAGCTTATTGTAGTGCTTATTCCTTTTCTGAAACATTTTTTCCAAATGAGGAATATTCAAGTCCCTGTAATCATAAATAGCAGGAACATTCTCACTTCGCTGCACCCTGACGATATACTGTACCAGCTTACCTTCAAATGAACAGGGATAAACCAGAAATAAACAATCAAGCGCACCTATATCAATTCCCTCACCCATAAACTGTCCGGTAGTGATTAATACCTGGAAACGACCATCTTCTATTTGCCTCATTTTTGCTTTCCTTGCTACTTCAGTATCATCGCCAGATAAAGTAATGGTTTCGCAATCCTGCTTTAAGAAATGATTCAGTATTTCTATATGCGCTTTTCTTTCAGTAAGCACCATGATACTTTTGCCGTTATTTATTTCGGTTCTAATATCATCTGCAATCAAGGCATTTCGGGCGGTATCATGGACAAGTATATCTGAGAGCGTTTCAAAATTATCAGTGGCTGCATTGAAGGGGATATCTAAATCCGTATCACTGATATTGATGAACAAGCCCTTATTATTATCGTGATGTTTGGGAACGGCTATCTCATGGATCACTTCGCCGATCTGGGCGAAAATCATTTTCTCATCCTTGTTTTTCCTTATTGGCGTAGCTGTTAGTCCATACAGGTAATAAGTGTGTAACTGTTGCAGAACAGCCTTGTATGTATCGGACGGCAAATGATGGCACTCATCTATGATTATAGTGCCGAAAGCCTTTTCTATTTTATTTGCTACTTCAGCATTACCAAGACTTTGAATCATGGCTACCGTTATATGTTCACCAATGTCCACCTGACCTTTTGTAATTCTGCCAATCTTATATTTCAGTATGCCTAAGAATGATTGTATCCGCTGTATCCATTGATCAAGTAACTGCCTGCGATGAACAATGATTAGGGCCGGTTGTTTCTTTTGCACTATGATAGAAAGTCCAACAATGGTTTTACCGGAACCGGGAGGTGCTACAATAACGCCCATTTCTTTCTTGTCGGCTATGGCAAGGGCTGGTTGTTGGAAATCGTATAGCTGGCCTTTTTGCTCATAGTCAACTTCTGGCAGCTTTGTTCTTTGATCGGTTAACTGGTACTCCAGCTTATGTGCTTTACAATACCGGAGTAACGCACCAATATATCCTCTGGGTAACATTATCCGGTCGGTTTGTTCTTCAAGCAATGTAGCAGATGATGCTATGCCATGAGTGTTTTGACCGGTAGCTTTCCTAATGAAAAAAATCGGGTTGTTTGCTTTGAGATGCTCTCTTAAAAACAACACAACTTCTGACGGTAGATTATCCCGGCTTATCGTGATTTTGTTGTCTAAAAATATTTGAATACCGGCTCTTGTTGTTTTTAATCGTTCTTGGATTTTATCAACAATACGAGGGCTTTGATTTAATCCGGTATATAGCTTATCAAATATTGAAGTAGCTACTTTCTGTATTGAGGCGAGAAACCCCAATTGGTCAGGATATGGTTCAAAAGTATGAGGGTCAATAAAGCAGCAATTACCATTTTCCATAGCGGCCTTTTGAAACGGCAGGGCAATTAGATTACCTAACCCTTTCCCTGTGTGCTGATCCTGGTTAGGAAATATCCGGTCAAAGCTGGTACTGTTTGATGCCTTGATAGCAATCCCTGCACATTTTAGAAAATCCTTGATAATAGCCCTGCTTTTTATTGCAGGGTAGGGCTCTTCAAAGAATATCCATAAATGACCACCATTGCCCGAACGTGACCGTTCAATATATGAGGGCAATTGATGTTGACGACAATACTCAAATAACTTAATGATTTCCGTTCTCCAGTTGTTTTCATCAAAATCAACAGCGAGAAACCATGAAGTGTCGTTTTCTAAAAGCGGATAAATACCGACAACATCGCTGCCTTCCAAATGTGCAATAATTGCAGCATCTGTAAGTTTAGAATAGCTTTTATGTGGATAATCCTTTAAAGTACCGCCGGATGCTTTGTGAAGTGAGTATTGATTCCAATCAATATCATAGGCAGGAGCATACCCGCTCTTATCTTTGGTCTCCCACCGTTTTGCAAATACGTCATCCCTACCCCGGAATAGAGCATTAAACAAATTAATATTGAAGCCATTACTGTCCACCAAGCAAAAATATGAGTTATTCCACCGATGCTATCAAGCTGTTAAAATTTGCCCATATTAACCTGAAATCTCTCCAAATCCTCAACAAAAAAGTTCGACATATTCCCGCCCTTTTCCACTTCTTACAAAACCCTTGCACTGCAATGGTTTTGTTTTTTATCTTCATAGGAAAGTCGAACCGACTATTAAATTCTAAAAACTCTCACCAATTAAAATCATTTTAATAATCATTTCTAATTTTATGATTTCAAACAGACCGATTAGTCTATTTGAAATTATTTTTACTATATTTGCATCGTGAATATTAAACACGACAAAGAAAAAGTTATACAAATCGGGTTAACCCTCTTTTGTTCAAAGGGCTACGGGAATGTAGGACTTGACGAAATATGCAAAGCTACTGGCATGACAAAAGGTGCGTTTTATAATGCTTTTGAAAATAAAGAGAATTATTTACTTGCTACACTAGAAAGTTTTGACAAGTCAAATACTGAAAGGATAATCAATATCCTCTCTCCAAATAATAAAGACAGAGCGATTGACCAACTTGAGGAATTTTATTCAGTTATGCTCAAAATGCAACCTCAAATGAATTACATGGGTTGTATGGTTAATAACATGATGTCTGAACTTGGGGCAATAAATGAAAACATTGCTACTGTAACAAGTAAGGGATTTGAAAAAATCATAAATGCAGTTGAACCTTGTGTTAAACGGGCACAAAAAGAAGGAGACTTAAATCCTAACTACGACTCGAAAGAAATTGCAACACTTCTTCATTCTACATTTTACGGTGTGTTGACTAGAGCAAAGAGTCTCAATAGCAACAAAAAGGGATTTACGACAATGAAACTTTTATTCAATAATTTAAAAACAAATAAATAAAAATGGGAAAAATAACAACAATTAAAAGAGAGGTTGAAATCAATCAATCAAAAGACAAAGTTTGGAAAGCATTAGCAGACTTTGGTAACATTTGCCACGGACATCCTGCGGTAAGTAAATCATTTATTACTTCTACACAAAAAGAAGGAGTTGGTGCAACCCGACATTGTGATTTTACGATGATGGGTGCAAGTGCCGAAGAAAAAGTAACGGAATGGAACGATGGCAAAAACATCAAAATAGAAGTACAAGAACTGAAAAAAATGCCAGGTATTGATACAATGGCATTGGATTTAGCTATAGGAAGACAAGGAGAAAAAACTACCCTGACAGGTACTATGGCATACTCTATGAAAAATGGATTTTTCGATGTAATGAACACTCTCATGATGAAAAACATGAATTCGAAACTATTAGATGGTATAATGGCTGGACATAAACTTTATATTGAAACAGGAGCCATTGTAAACGAAAAAACCAAATTAGACACATCAATTGTTAAACAATTAAATTAGATAAATGAAGTACATACTAATTATTTTCATTGGATTATTTGTAATAAATTCAGCAACCGCACAAACAACCGTATTGGGAAGAAGTGCAACTGAAATCACTATGGAGGTAGAAATTGATGCTCCAATAGAAAGTGTATGGGCAAATTTCAAAGATGTTGGAGGCATTTACAAAAACAGCCCAACGGTAGATTCGTCTTATGTTATTACAGCGTATAATGAGGGTGTGGGAGCAAAACGATATATGATAATGTCAAAGGCTTTTAAAGGAGCTATATTGGAGGAAGAAAACTTGATATGGAATGAAGCAGAGCACTACCAAAAATTCAACGCTTATCGTATTTATAAAGTTCAAGGTATTCAGACAATGGGCGGTGATTTTAGACTTACTGCTAAAGGAGACAAAACAATTCTGACTTCTACTTTAAACTACTCTATGAAAAATAGAATGTTTGGAATGATGAATAGTATGCTGGGGCGTAAGAAATTCGCAAAAACATGGGCTTCAATTATTGCAGGATATAAATATCATTCGGAGACAAACATAAGAGTAACAGAGAACACCATTTTACCGATTAAAGGAGTAAAATTAATAAATATTAAAAAGAACTTGAGTTAATATATATATTCCGACCATTTTTATTGCCATTAAAATTAAAATAGGTTTATTTATAATAATATGATAAATTCAGAACGATAATATTGACCCGCAATTTTGATTTTTACAGAACTGTTGCATCAAGATCAAATTTACACATGCAAGTGGTTTATGTGGCCGCTAAGTCAGATGCAATGGAAATTAGGTTGTACCATGTGTTAACCTAAGACTCCAGAAAATATCCACATAAATGCATTTATGTATGAACCGCTCATTGAAATGTGTGTGCAGCATTTAGTTGAGTTGTTTAAAGAAACGAGTGATTTAGATTAGTTTACAATTAAATAATGAAGGATTTTAGAGTTGGTCAAAGGTGTGGTTGAATTATCTTTCAAATCACTCATGAAAGTTAAGTCAATCTAATCATCGTTAAAGAACACTGCGTAGATTATATATCAGTCGGAAGAAATCCATCATCCGGTTCGACAATTTGTCGGGGCTGTCCACAAAATGAGAAAGGGTGCGCAGAGCGAGAGCGATGGCACCTTTTCTCATTTTTTCGCTTCCATCTAAATCCCAAAAATTGGTAATGATAAGTAACTTTACCTGCAAATAAAGTTTGTGCTGACGGTAACGGCCCCTAAACACGCAACGCTTGAGCGATATGTCGACTTCTTCTATTTTTTCAGATCCGAAAGTACTGATAGGTGGAGCCATGTTGCCTTTCCGCACACCAATACGGGGCTCTCGTTTTTCAAAAGTGCATCGATAAGTAGAAGTGAACATAGATTGTCAATAAGAGAGCACATGGGAAACAGTTGCAGCATAGAACTTTTGGGAAAATATACCAATCCTGTTTTTGTACACTGCGAGGGGGCGATAGATGAAGTGGCAATAGTCTTTAAACCATTAGGTATAAATAGGTTCTTAAGAGAAGATTTTAATCAGGTGGCACCCCATTATTCACAACCTTTTGGTAGCGAACTTTGGCTCAATGCCGGCGACCAATTATTCAGCTCTGAGAACAGGTTACAGTTTCTCGAAGACTTTCTGCTGTCCGTATACTCAGAAAAAGAGGAGTTTGTAAAGATGGAGCAGGCACTGGCCTTGCTGGAAACTAACGAATATGACTACAGTGTGGCAGATGTGGCGGATAAACTGAACATGAATTTCAAAACATTTCAAAGAAATTTTACAAAAATGATGGCTTGTTCTCCATCAGACTACAAGCGGATAGCCCGCTTCAGAAATGCGCTACGCTCAAAAATTCAGTCTGATGGTATCAAATCGCTCACCAGCATCACCTACGAGCACAACTATACTGATCAATCTTACTTTATCCGTGAATTCAGAAAACTTACCAATCAGAACCCTAAACTTTTTTTTAAAGAAGTCAGTTTATTAGGTGACAATAAAATTGTTTGGGAAATTTTATAGCTGTCCTGATAGTACAATTTCGCGACGGGTATTGCGTGTTCTTTTGTACAAAAAAACAGACATGAAATCTCCAATCAACAAAATACTCTACGTAGGTTTCCTGGCACTTGGTTTGTATCAGGGACTTTTTCAAAAGGATTACATGCAGTCTGCTGCTTCGCTGGGTATAGCACTGGTTTTTGATCCGTTTAATGTAGACCAAAAGTGGAGTGAACGCCCTGCGGTGCAAAAGATCATTCTTATATCAAACCTCGCAGTGATGGCTGCAATGTTTGGGTTCGGGATAGGATTGAATGACCGATAGCGTGCATGGCCGGTACGGCAGTCATCAGCGGCTATTTCGTAATTATGTGTAAAGTTCCGGTTACTTTGGTGATCCATTCTGTTCCTGTTGAACGTAAGCATACTCACCCCTGCGTGTAGCCGTCATCTCTGCAGAAACAAAAGCTATCGTTACTATTGTGCATACACTTCAGTTTTGTGGTGCACCTTCATGTCTGCTATGAATTCCTGAAGATATTCTATATCCACATGGTCCATTATCACTATTTTGTACCATTCGGGTTTGTTCGTGTGGGTATCCGGTACCATACCATATTTTACAGCTATAGCATTGGGTACATATTCTGCCCGGATAGTTACGATATTGAGGTCCGGGTGGCGATAATACCCAACATTCATTGCATCAAGGCGGTCACAAAGCCATTTTGTACGAAGCTGCAATTTGCTTATTTTCTCATACCACCCATGTGCTCCATAGGTATACAGTATCATCCACACAGCAATAGCGTTGGTACCTGAGCGACTGCCACAAAGTGTACTATCCATTCCGCTTACATACTTTGCTTCCCGGGTACATACATATTCTATCAGTCCCTTTCTGGCGAGGAATACCCCTGTTCCATAAGGCGCCTGTAGCATTTTGTGAGCATCCAGTGTTATAGAAGATACATTGGGGTTTTGGAAATTGACAGTGCTATTTGTGCAACTGACAGGATATATAAATCCTCCATAGGCACCATCTACATGTATTTTGTATGCTGCACCGTGTTTTGAAAGGTGCTGAGCGAAAAGGTCGGGATCATCTACACTGCCAAACATGGTAGTAGCCATGTTCGAGAATACGATAAAGTACTTTACCCCATCGTTCATAGCATCCTCTAGGGCACGGTCCAGAAGTTCTGGTACAATGATTCTTGTGTCGTCATTAACCGGCACCCCTATGGAGCGGATATGCAAAAGATTGGCAGCCTTCGATACCGAATAGTGTGTGTCTGCGGAGCTCAGTAATGCTATTTCTTCTATGCCCGCATCAAAATTTTGGATAAAATAGTTTCGGTATATCCATGCAGCCTGAATATTTGCTTCTGTGCCGCCGGTAGCTATGTAGCCGTCGCAGCTGTTTTCTTTTGCTTTCAGCAGGTCCACACTCAGCAACTCAATTACTTCTTTTTCCAGCTCTTGTGTACCTTCAAAGAAGGGCTCTGATTCGCCCATAGTATGACAGCCTATGTGATTAGGGTTTTGAATGAATGCCCTAAGCAGTGGTGCCTCCTTCAGAAATGAAACATGCTCATTAAAAACTGTAGGATCCAGTTTGGAAACCGGAACACCAATTGGAATATTGTCATTGTAGTTAATGTTCTTTTGCAGTGCATCAGTGATTCTTCTGTCCTGCTCTTTGTGCGATAGCTTTTTCCAGTATTTCATTTCAAATGAACTTAAGTTTCAAAATTGCTCTTGTAACAGCTCTTCACTTTAGCGTTACTTCGTCTACCGTCTGGTGCCGGTTACATTTGCTGTGGTCAGCTGGATTTGTAACCGGGTGCGAAAGTTTTTTTATACAGCACCGGCACAGCGCCTGCTTTGGCGCAATACCGGTGGTGACAAGACAATTACAGCTTTATTTTATCGCAATTCTTTTTCAACGGAGTTTATTGCGCTACAAGTGCTTTCGACCCTATCGGCATGGTGTTCAGCGTTTCCTGATAGTTGTTTAACTGAAGCAGCATTTGGTCGATGTAATCTTCTGTTTCCTTCTTCAGTTCGGGCAGTAGTGCTTTGTAGTAGTTGATTCCATTGAGTAGATTGTTGCGGAAGGAGTTGAAAAAAGACTCCTGCTTTTGGCTAAGCATCTGCGTGCACTTTTCAATCTCGTTTTTCAGATAGTCTACATATATATTGAGCTCATTAATGAACATATTTGGGCGGGGTACCGAATTGAGTATATGCTCTCTGCCATAAATATGTCCCACCATTTGCGGTAGCGTGAACGTGCCGGAGAAGTAGGCAAGATTGGGGCCGGGGCAAATAGTCACAGCAGTGAGCTTGTGTGCCACATTGATATTGCCCTTTAACAATGCCGATACCGATAAACCTTCACATAGACAATCCTTCTCCGTAACCCTCTGCATTTCTGCTTCATATACGTCTGCCGGAAGATTCCTCTCTGCCAGTTCCTTTATCTTAAGGTCCTGATATTGCCTTGACGCAGCGCAAATAGGCGTTGAGGTAAATTCTGTATTTGTAGAGAGGAACTTTTTATAGCACGGGCTTCCCGGTCTACCTTTTGTTATCCTGTCTTTTCGCTGTTGTTCAGCCGTGCTCTTTCTGAAGTTGTGAAACGGCACCCCCAGCGGAGATGCATGACTCAGGTAATAATCTTCCTTAGATGCAGTGGCAAGTTGTTGCAGCGTGTCGTTGTCTACATTTGTAGCTTCCGGTACCAGCAGGAATGGGCTTCCCCATCCTGTGCCGTCTACCTCATAGTAGGTTCTTAGAAATTCATCTTCGTTTGCTGTGCCTATACCTCCCTGTACTGTTATTCTTAGCGGCGGCATTGCGGTAAATGTATGATTGCCTTTTGCCTCATTGGCTTTATTACACAGTTCCAGCAGCTCGCTTGCCAGTAAGGCTCTTTTCTCCCGAAACTCCTCCAATATGGGCCCCATCAAATAGCCATCTGTAGCAAAGGCGTGCCCACCACAGTTAAGCCCGGATTCTATTCTGAATTCAGAAACCCATAGGCCTTTCTTTGCCAGTAATTTTCCCTGTATCAGCGCAGAGCGGTAGTCGCTAACTTTTAGGATAATCTTCTTTATCAGACGTTGCGCTTTATCAGGATAAAAGTCATTGAATTTTTCCAGATAGCTGTATAGTCGGGGATTGTAGCCGGCAGAGAGTACTACAGAAGATTGAAGGTCACTGTTGGCAAAACCTCTGAGTGCGGATAGTGCATCGGAATATTCTGCAGGCAAAGGATTTCCGTCCGGGGAAAAACTCAGATTGTCCACTTTCGCCATGATATTTACATCAATGGCTCCTGCAACAATTTTTGTGCGCAGTTCTTGTTGCAGCAGCTTCTTTGCCTCCCCATCGGCAAGCTGCAGCATATCGGTGTATGCTGTTTTCGCTTCGTCATTATCCGGCAATAGTTCAAAATAGCGCACCAGATCGTTTCCTGCCTCAAAAGGCATTCTCCTTAACTGGTGCAATTGTTGTTGCACCAGCTTGTTCAGCAGGTTCAGGTAGGCGGTTATTCGTTTTGCCCTGTAGTCATCTGCTTTTGTTGTAATTGCAGTATACGGTTCTCCGCTTTTCAGGCAATGGTAGGCTCTCATTTTCTCTACCATCTCATCTTCTATGATAGATACTACCGATGCTATGCCGTAGCGTGCAACTTTCAATGGTGTATCTACAGAATAGCTTAGGCCTAAAACAGGAATATGAAATGTATGCATCGTACTAATTCTCGTCTTGATAACTGTGTTTTACATTAATAAACTGCAAAGTTCGGAGCATATTTATTGAATAAACATGACTTTGGTCATGATTCGGAGTAGCACTATCGCAGCAAAGACTAATAGAATACGGTACCCTGATACACAATGACATTGGTCATAATTTTTCTAATGACGCCAATCTATTTTTGTATAAAATATCGTCACAAGTGAGTATAGATGCCAGCCTGTTAAGTAAGTATAATGTTCCGGTACCGCGCTACACCAGTTATCCTACCGTGCCCTGCTGGAAGGAGGATATAGATACCGGGGAATGGATGGATGTATTCAGTGCCGATTACAACCATTGCAATACCGGAAAAGGCATTAGTCTCTATATACATCTTCCTTTTTGTGAATCGCTATGTACCTACTGTGGCTGCAACAAGCGCATAACAACCAACCATAGTGTAGAGCACCCATACATGGAAGCTATAGCCAACGAATGGCAACAATACAAAGCGCTGATGGGCCAGCCGCCTGTCTTAAAGGAGTTGCATCTCGGGGGCGGGACACCTACATTTTTTTCTCCTCAGAATCTTGTGGCCCTGCTTCAGCCTATATTGAATGAAGCTGTGTTACCGCCAGACTATGAGTTCAGCTTTGAGGGCCATCCAAACAATACTACGCCTGAGCATTTGCAGGCTTTGTACGACCTCGGCTTTCGTAGGGTAAGCTATGGTGTACAAGACAATGATGCAGCGGTGCAAAGAATAATAAACAGGTTGCAGCCATTTGAAAATGTGAAACGGGCAACCGAAAATGCCAGAAACATTGGCTACAAATCCGTCAACTTCGACCTGATCTACGGACTGCCCCTGCAGACCACGGGCAGTATTTCTAAGACCATAGAACAAACCATATCGCTGATGCCGGACAGAATAGCCTTTTATAGCTATGCACATGTGCCATGGACCAGCAGAGGCCAGCGACTGTTTGATGAAAATGATCTCCCGTCGGCCAGTGAAAAGCTGGCAATGTATCTCAAAGGGAAACAACTGCTAACCGAAGCCGGTTACCATGACATTGGTATGGATCATTTCGCATTGCCGCACGATGAGCTCTATGCGGCGCAACAAGAAGGCAGGCTGCACCGCAACTTTATGGGATACACCACACAAAGTACCGATATTCTGCTGGGCCTGGGAGTATCTGCCATCAGCAGCAGCCCCGGTGCACATGTGCAAAACAACAAAAGCCTGCATGACTACTATGCACGGTTAGACAGTGGGCGCATACCTGTAAATAAGGGTATATTCCTGACCGAAGAGGACAAACGTTTTGGCAACTACATCAAAGACATCAATTGCAAGGGAGCAACCACTTTCGACCCGCGCGATATGGATATCATCGATGAATATGTGCTGCCATTATTAACTGACCTGGCCTCCGATGGCCTGATAGTAATGAATGGGCATACCGTTACTGTTACTGCAACAGGCAGAAATTTTATCAGAAACATCTGCAGTGCTTTTGATAGGTACATGGTGAATAGCAATGTAGCGAGTAACAAACCGCTGTTCAGCAAGTCTGTATAAAAAATGGTAGTATTCTAAAAATGCACTTGCCGCTAAAAGTCGGTTCATGGGTGACTGAAAGATAACCCTAATAGTTGTTTATTGCACAAAATGCAGTTTTTACGCCGAGCAGATACACTCATAAGGGATCGCTTTTTTACTGCTGACGGAATTTTTCAAAACTCAAGTATAGATGTTCCAAGTAATACAGTTGAGAACACCGCCATTAAGTGCAATAATACTGCTGTCTATTGTTTCAATTTTGTATTGAGGGAAAAGAACTGACATCTTATTCTTTGCGATTTCATCTTCGACAAATCCAAAACTCGGAAGTACAATTAGATTATTCATCTGTAAGTAGTTAATGTAAATGCCATTAGCATGGTATGTCGATCTATTACTATAGGGATTATATGGCAATGTTTCATACTCAATTCCAATGTTGTCTAAAGCAATATAAAATGCACGTACAAATTGCCTGTTTTTCGCTTCATGTTCCCAGTTATAATCATTGACAATTAAATGATTATCGTCAATAAAGCGAATCATTCCGTCAGCATGTCCTATAATATCAGATGGATCTTGAGGAACAAAGAATATTTTTTCAACTTGAAAAAGATTATGTAGTTCTCTAACAATCTCTTTCCTTGAAAACTTGTTTTGATTTGCAAAAATTACTTTATCACATAGTATAACTTTGTTTTTAGCCTTTACCACATTTCCTCCATCAATAATTAGGTCAGATTTTTTTACTTTGATACCAATGCGTTCGCATATTTCTTCTACATTAGATATTGAATTTAACTCGGCTTTTGTATAGAGGTAATCTGGTTTATATTCAAATTGTATGTATTCGTTTTCATTGATTTGGATAGGCATAAAATCAACTGCCCAAATATCCTTTGTGCCTATGAGCCAGTCGTAATTGATATTTGAATCAATCAGTAAATTTTCAAATCTTTTTGAAAAATCTTGGTATTTGCCTTTTTTAATAGAATCAGCCAAATAAAGAAAATTAGATTCTTGATCAGTAATCATTTTTTGGGTAGTTTCTGGTTATAAATTTCTATCTTTTTTCCTAAAGACATTCTAGCATAGCGTGGCGATGGCGATGGAAGACATTCGCTATTTGAGTACCAGGGAAATAATTTCAAGAAGTGTTTTTGAACAAACTGGCTTGTAAAATAAACCGTTTTTATTCTTTCTAGATTGATGATAAGTTGAATTGCATCTTTGTTATACTCAATAATCTCAAGGTTATTATCCAAGTTGCTATCATTTATTCTTTTTGCTTTTAAAATAACATCGGTAATTGCTATACCTACATCATTAAACAAACTCATTTTATCAGCTACCGATTTAAGTTGTACAGAATATACAGCCTCCAAAATTTTCCAGAATTGGTTTCGTTTGGCACTATAATACCATTCATCTGCTTTATTAGCACGCCTTGTTTGATCAACTCCTGGGAAACTACCCAGTATCAGGACAGTAGCAGTAGGCGGAACAAATGGCTCGTATGGATGCTTTTCAATACCGTCTGCAGGAGTAATAAAAACCCCTTTCAAATCTTCCATATCATAAATAAATCTGCTTTTCTCACCCATTTTAAAATGTATTTGTTAGTCAATGCTTTTAACCTCATTTAGTCCAAAATGATAGATTGCTCTATCAAAATACCATTTCAACTCTATGCTACAATAGCTCTTTGAAACGGCATCCCTAACTTTGATTACATCATCGTAGTTATTGTCAAATCCTATAAGATCATTATAAAATTGCCCAACACCTACAAATGCCATGATTTCCCTTCCCAGATATTTTCCACCACATTCATTCTCAAATCTTGTTTGGGAAAACTCAAGCATTTTTACCAATTTATCAATTGATGAAAAATCATCACTGTTTATGATTTCTTCCCAAATTTCTTTAGCATTCTTGTAATATTGAATTATTACGTCTTTACCGTTGATTAAATCTATTATTGTAAACTTTGGCATGCCTTTTTTCTGTTTTATCAAAATACTTCTAAAGATATACAAATCAAACTAGACCACACATATGACAATATGCAATGTTTGCGCAACCTCCAAGTACATACTAAGTCAAAATGTGTTATAATGCAAAAATCAAAGAAAACTGTTGCAACAGAAACTATCTTACATGGTATTTGGTTGATACAGACATGTAAGTAAACGCAACTAATAAAAAGTAGCCGCCCCCGTAAAAACATTCCAGTATAGCCTGGCTGGTTTTAATTTTTGGCCAGCTTTGTGCAGGTATTGATTGCCGGCAGTGTCCAGCATGGGCAAGTCGCAGCTTTTAGGTCGGTGCCATTTCCGGGGAATGAAAACCAAATCATGTATCAGGCGGTTCTGTACTGTGTTTCTTACCTGCTCTGCATCTATTCCCACATTTGCCTGCAGGTTTTGTCCGCCATTCAGTGCCACCCTGAACTGTGCACTCAGCATACCGTGCGAGTACCGGGTGTGTACACCATTGGTTGTATCCATATAGCTGGCATGCGGATAGTCTTTATCGCCCGTCACTTTATTGCCCATCTGCCCGGTCCACATGGTGCAGTTTATAGCATACTGATAGCGATTTTTGTACTGGTACTGCACCAGAAAAGCCCCTGTTCGGAACCTGTCGAGAGTGGTGCGGGCAAAAATATCATTCTCAGATAGGATGCTGATGTCGCCGAACTGAAAAGCGATAGTGCCCGTGCGCTGTGTTGTCTTTATTTTATTGAAGTATACATTGTGCGCATAACCAACGCTGCTTCTGTAGCGGGTTTGGTTGCCCACCACACTCAGAAAGGGGTTATGTTCAGTTTGGGTAGCGCCATAGCCTAGCAGTAGTCCGGCGGAAGTTACCAATTCATTGTACCGCAAAGGCGGACCTAAAGTTTTGAAATTTCTATAGACCCTTACTTCGGCATTTATTTGTGCAAAATTGTAGATATTATAAGCCTGCAAAGTAACCCCAATGCGCTGAAACCTGTTGCCCAGAGCCGCTACCACACCTACATTCGCACCCCAGTTGGCGCTATACACTATCTGTGCCTTAGCCGCTAAGCTATAGAGCCAGAGGCAACAAATAAGCAGGTGTGTTTTGGGTAGTTTCAATCATCAAAGATATTAGAGCTGCGTTAAATTCGGCAAAAGACAATTCAAGTCATTAATTACCATAAAAAAATATTATACTGCAATATGCAATAGTATTACTATTATTTAGGGTAGCTTTAGTACCTTTGCAAAAACTATTTCCTTAAGAGTTTATAGGGAAGACCCTTTTAAAAAGAGAATTAGAAAACGATAAGAAAATATAATGAACAATACAATGCAATTAGGAATATTAGGTGGTGGGCAACTGGGTAGCATGCTGATAAAATCAGCAATAGACTTCGGCATAAATGTAGCGGTGATGGACAAAAACGAAAACGCCCCGGCGGGAAAATACACTAATTTATTTACCTGTGCCGACCCTCTTAATTATGATGATGTAGTGAAATTCGGCAAACAGTGCGACATAATTACAATAGAAAAAGAGGCAGTAAATACAGAGGCGCTATCTTATCTGAGAGACAGCGGTAAGCAGGTTTTCCCCTCTCCGGAACTGATAGCCATAGTGCAGGACAAGCACATGCAAAAGGAATTTCTACTGAAACACGATATTGCTGTTGTGCCTTCCATACTGATTAACAGTAAAGCAGAATTACAACAACAGAGCTCAAAATTACCGGGCTGTCTCAAGCTCAGGCGAAACGGGTATGATGGTAATGGGGTGATGATGATACACACAGAGAAGGATGTAGAGAACGCATTTGATGCCCCCTGTATACTGGAAGAGAAGGTAGATATAAAACAGGAAATTTCCGTAATAGTGTCGCGCAATGTAAGTGGAGAGGTAGCCTGCTATGATGCTGTGGCTATGGTGTTTAACAATGAAAAACATCTGCTCGACTATCAGATTTGTCCGGCCGATATAGGCGAAGACCTGAAGGATAAAGCATACAACACAGCAATAAAGATTGCAAATGAGCTGGAGCTCGTGGGTATACTTGCTATAGAGATGTTTGTAACCAGCGACAATATCCTACTGGTAAATGAACTGGCACCCCGACCACACAATAGCGGGCATCATACTATAGAAGGTTGTGCCTCATCCCAATACGAGCAGCACATACGGGCTATAATGAATTATCCGCCTGGCGACACCCGGTTGTTGTATAACGCAGTAGGTATGATAAACATAATAGAAAACGGAAAGCCAAACGATTTTACTAAGATATGGAGCAGACCAAATGCGCACCTGCATTACTATGGAAAGATCAATAGCAAGCCCGGACGAAAGATAGGCCATGTTACTATCACCGGATCCACTACCGAAAACCTTATCGTAGATATAGCAACTGTAAAAAACATTCTAAACTAATATTATGAGTAAGCCAACAGTAGGAATAATAATGGGCAGCAGCTCTGATGCCGCTGTAATGAAACCGGCCGCTGAAATACTGGAATCTTTCGGTATACAGTTTGAGTTTACGGTAGTGTCGGCACATAGAAGCCCTGAGCTGATGTATGAATATGCCACAACCGCACTAAAAAGGGGATTGAAGATAATTATTGCCGGTGCCGGTGGCGCTGCCCACTTGCCGGGTATGATAGCCGCAATTACTACTATTCCGGTAATAGGTGTCCCGGTAAAATCCGCAAACTCGCTCGATGGCTGGGACTCTCTGCTGTCTATAGTGCAAATGCCCAATGATATTCCGGTAGCTACAGTAGCCGTAAATGGTGCGCACAATGCGGGTCTGCTGGCTATACAAATGCTGGCTATACACGATCCCAAATTGATGAAAAAGCTGGCTGAGATGAAAAAGAAAAACGTAGAAAAAGTAAAAAAACAGCAATTAAATGTGTTTTCAAATTTAACTAAGTAATCGGACAGAATAGTAAATACCGGTAATGTTTTGATGCATTATAACACACCAAATGACAAGGTAAATTTGAAGGAGGCTTATTTTCTTTCTGAATCTGCACCGCATATTATTCCTGTAACTTAAAGGATAATATTCAAAAAGGTAGTACTAATAATCAGCGGGTCAGCTGTACGAAAAAATTGGTGCAGCTCATCGTGTAATAACACTTAAGTTAATTGGCAAAGTAAAAACGATCCTTGAATAGACAATTGGTGAAGGAGTAAATCCACATGCAATAATTTTTTTTGCCTGTGTAGCTGCACAGATAAGTAATTACGTGACACAATAATTTTTTGACCATCTGAGTGTAGGACTAAGTTTGGAGGTTAAAGAAGCAGGCAAATAAAGATGTTAAATGCTAATCTCGAAATAATCATGTTATGCATATGCCGGATTAATTGAAGTTAAAAATGGTATTTAGAACTGAAATAGGAAAAGACATATCGCGGGCAAAACAACTTCTTGACAATGAAGAAATTGTTGCGATCCCAACAGAAACTGTCTATGGACTTGCTGCAAATGCTTTCAGCGAAATTGCTATAAATAAAGTATACAAGGCAAAAAACAGGCCAAGTAGTAATCCACTGATAGTCCATGTAGGCAACAAGGAAGCTATTTATGAATTGGCAAGTGAAGTAAACATCAAAGCCGAATTACTCATTGAAAAGTTTATGCCGGGACCTCTCACTATATTGCTGCCCAAAAGCCAATTGGTTCCGGAGATAGTTACTTCGGGCTTGCCTCATATAGCCATCAGGATGCCTGCTCATACAGTAGCTTTAGAGTTGTTGAACTCATTAAACTATCCTCTCGCAGCTCCTAGCGCAAATCCTTTCGGGTATATCAGCCCTACTACTGCCAATCATGTTTTTTGTCAAATGAAATCAAAAATACCCTATATTCTGGATGGTGGTCATTGCAAAGCCGGTATAGAATCTACAATAATCGGATTTAAAAATAACATCCCGGTTTTACATCGAATGGGATCTATTACTGTAGAAGAGATAGAACAAATTGTAGGTGAGGTTGTTTTAAATTCAGAGCATAAAGTAACAATGGCGCCAGGTAACCTCGAAAAACATTATTCTCCCCGAACACCCGTCATATTGTCAATAGATTTATCTGAAATAATTGACAAATTTTCCGACAAGTATATTGGGCTTATTACTTATGATTCCTATTGCCCTGATCTGCCAGAAGTACAACAAATAATGTTGGGGAAATCTACAAACCTGTATGAGATCGCGCATAATTTATATGCTGCAATGCATAAAATGGATTTATCCGGATTTGATTTTATTGTTATTAAAAAACTACCTGATGAAGGTATAGGGAAGTCAATAAATGACCGATTGAACAGAGCATCAAAATCTTGAACATGAAACCACTAATTATTAAACAATCCACGATTGTAAACGAGGGCAGATCGTTTATCGCAGATATAATAATAGAAGATGACCTTATCAGGGATATTGGACATTTTGGAGTAATAAAAGATTATGATGTTATTGATGGAAGAGGTAAATACCTATTGCCGGGTATAATAGATACACATGTTCATTTTAGAGACCCGGGGCTTACATACAAAGGAGATATTTATTCGGAATCAAAAGCGGCAATAGCGGGCGGTGTGACGTCTTTCATAGACATGCCTAACACTATACCTAATACCATGACGGCAGACCAGTTAAAAGTAAAAGCAGGAATTGCTTCAAAAAGTTCACTGGCAAATTACTCATTTTACCTGGGCATAAGTACCGGCAATTATAGTGATTTATTGCAACTGGACCGAAATAGAATAGCTGCAATTACTGATGACGGGCTGTATTTCTCCGGCAAAGGCAATATGCTATGTAACAATCCGGACTTCATGGAGAAGTTATTTTCTTCTTCTGACTCGATAATCTCAATTCATAGCGAAGAGGAGGAAATTATAGATAGAAATATAGCAGCGGCTATTTGTAAATACGGGGATAAAATACCAATAGAAATGCATGGCCTCATCAGGAGTGAAGAGGCTTGCTATATTTCTACTTATCGGGCTATTCAGTTTGCAAAAAAGCATAAAACCAGATTACATCTTCTTCATCTATCAACAGCTAAAGAAGCGCAGCTATTCGAAAATGGTCTGCCAATAACAGAAAAAAGAATTACATCTGAGGTCTGTATTCATCATCTTTGGTTTTGTGATGAGGACTATAAAAAACTTGGTACAGCTATAAAATGGAACCCATCTATTAAAACAAAACATGACCGGTCGGCGCTCTTAGAGGCACTGAATGACGACCGGATAGATATCGTAAGCACAGATCATGCGCCGCACACTTTGGCCGAAAAGCAAAAAGATTATTTGAATGCACCAAGTGGTGGACCAATGGTTCAGCATTCTTTGGTAGCTATGCTCGAGCTGGTTAAAAGAAAAACTATTACGATAGAAAAATTGGTAGATAAAATGAGTCACAACGCTGCATTACTTTATAAAATCCATAACAGAGGCTTTATTAGACCAGGTTATTACGCTGATCTTGTTTTAGTAGACCTCAACTCTAAATGGACGGTAAACGAAAATAATATTTTATATAAATGTGGTTGGTCTCCATTTAACGGGCATACATTCAGTTCTATGGTCTGTACAACAATTGTCAACGGTAATATTGTATATAACAACGGGGTGTTCAATGAATCAATAATGGGGAAGCCATTAAGTTTTAATAATACCATAAAAACAGAAAAAACAGACAATGAATTATAGCATTTTAATTAGCAATCTCACTAACCCTACTCTGCTATTTTTCGTATTGGGAATATTGGCAACTGTGGTAAAAAGCGATTTGGAAATTCCGGCTTCAACCTCCAAATTCATTTCGCTATATCTGTTGTTTTCCATAGGTTTTAAGGGAGGGCAAGAGTTGGCGCATAGTGGGCTCAACAACGAAATCGTAGTTACGCTCATTATCTCCATACTTTTTGCAGCTTTAGTTCCCGTCTACACATTTTTTATACTGAAGAGGAAGTTGAGTATTGAGAATGCAGGAGCTATTGCTGCTACATATGGCTCTGTAAGTGCGGTTACGTTCGTTACTGCTACTTTGTTTCTCGATACCATAAATGTAACTTATGGCGGACACATGGTGGCTGCAATGGCGCTGATGGAGGCTCCCGCTATTGTGATAGGAGTGATGCTCATGCGCAGATACGGCAGTGAGGCAGAGAAAGCGCACAGTATGCGCTCTATAATCCATGAGTCACTTACTAATGGTTCGGTGTTTATGATAGTAGGCAGCCTCGTTATCGGTATCATAGCAGATGTAAAGGGTGCAGAGGGTATCAAGCCTTTCACTACAGATATTTTCAAAGGGTTTCTGGCAATTTTTTTATTGGAAATGGGTATGGTCGCTGCAAGACGATTTGGAACATTCAAAAATTATGGTTGGTTTGTTACGCTTTTTGCAATTGGTATTCCTATTGTAAATGGAATTGCTTCCATCTTTGTTACACACCACTTTGATATCCTGCCGGGCAATAGATTACTTGTTGCAGCACTCACTGCCAGCGCGTCTTATATAGCAGTACCGGCAGCTATGCGTCAGGCAGCGCCAAAATCAGACCCCGGCTTGTATATACCAATGGCACTGGGTATAACTTTTCCGCTCAACATAACTATTGGGCTACCGGTATATTGGCTGGCTATACAATATTATTGATACTACAACTTTCTTGTGTAGTTGTAATACTATTCTTAACAGTATAATATCTATTCTTTATAATAATACTACTTCATTAATCATAATTTTGTCAAAGCTATCAATTGCAGTATCATGGAAGTACAATTGCAGATAAAAATGAATCCAAGCTTATACGTGCGGGACCCCGAATCTACAGAACTCGGCAAGAATATCATCAGGCATGGTATTGACATGATTTACAATATTGGTTTTGAGGAGTTTACCTTTAAAAAACTTGCTGCCAGTGTTGGTACTACTGAAGCAAGTATATACAGATACTTTGAGAATAAGCACAAGTTGCTCACCTATATAATTACATGGTTCTGGACCTGGATGGAGTATCAGCTGATATTTCATACCTACAACATGAAAGATAGCAAAGAGAAGATTTATACTATTATAAACCTTTTGGTATTTCAGGAAAAAGATGAATTTGCCCTGGAGCATATCGACAAGTCAGTGCTGCACAAAATTGTTATAGCTGAGGGTGATAAATCTTATCTCACCAAACATGTGACCGAGGATAATAAAGCGATGATCTTTAAGCCTTATAAAGATCTCTGCCACCGTATAGCCGGTATTTTTCAGGAATACAGACCTGATTATCCTTTCCCACACTCACTGGCCAGTACACTTACAGAAACCGCTTATCACCAGCTGTATTTTAAAAGCCATCTCCCGCGGCTCACAGATTTCGGCAACTCAAAGGAATGTGCAGACCTGATTATGTTTCTGAATAATCTGGTATTCAGCGCATTAGATTCCAGCAAAAAGAAATAGACTTACTGCAACGTGCCTGCCGACCACAACAATCCGGCATAAGACTTGTGCCACTTGGCTTTTAGCTCTATCAGCTTTTGGTTGGTTTCAAGCAGTTTGTTTTCGCGGCTGTTCAATATAAATAGAGAACTCTCACCCACTGCAAATTTCAACCGCTCACCTGTGAATAGCTTTTGATAGTTGATATACACGCTGTTGAATATAGTTACCTGTTGTCTTAAGGCCATTATTTCATTGTAGTATCCTTTTATCTTATTTTCTACCACTAATTCTGTGAGCGACCTTTCAACAGTAGCCTCCTGCAGCTTTAAGGACGCTGCTTTGTAACCACCGCGGGCTTCTCTGAAAAATAGCGGCATACTCAGGTCTACTCCCAGCTTATGGTTATTCTCCAGAAATGTAGCAGACCAGTCATTAGACACTGCATATCCCTTATTCAGCATATTGGCACTGATGTTCAATTTTGGTAGCAGATACTGCGCTTTTAATTTTTTGTCTATCGATAGGAAATCAATCTTGAAACCAATTCCCTGAATTTTGGGATGAGCATATACTGTACTCAATAGCTCATCCAGTGCAGGCACCTCATCCTGGTTGATGCCCTTTTCCAGATAGTCAGTATCAGGCATTATATCATTGCTCCACAGCAGAGGCGCATTATTTTCAGTCCACAAATAGTTCGACAACTCAAGTCCTGCATTGGCGAAAGACAAAAAAGCCGCATTTTGTTGCAGATAAAATGACTGTAATTGTGCCAATGCTTCTATAGTATCTATAGCTGGTCTTGCCCCCTGTTCATACTCTGTCTTTACAAATTTTATTCGCTCTTCGTTTACCGTCACAACGTTAGATATGATACTGTAAAGCCTATATTCCTTTACCCAGTTCCAATAGGCATACAAGGCATCCAGCAGCAGATCATTTATTGCCAGCCTACGCTCAGCTACGCTTAGTTCTCCCATAGATTGTGCCTGCTGCAGCATGGCTCTGCGCTTGTCGAATACCAGGCTGTTAGCGGGTACTTTCACGCCTACATAGCTGGTTTTGCCCATTGTTGCTTCTTCGGTCACTCTTGTGCCACCTATCTCTTCCAGTCCACCTTTCACTTCTACCCCATACCATGTGGGTATTACTATTTCCGGGTTGAAGTAGCTGTAGTATTCTTTTCCATCAAAGCTCTTTCTGTTCAGGTCTGCTCCTATAGTCGGGTCAAATGAACCACGGGCTTTTTGAATTTCCGCTTCTGCTCTTTTCACCTGCAACCCTGCCTGTACCACTACCGGATGATAGGATCTTACTATGCTCAGTAGTGCATCTTTCGTAAGCACCTTCAGCGAATCGATAGCATAGTTTGGATAAGGAAAGCACATCAACAACAATAAGAATATGGTTCTATTTCTTCTTTTGTGCATTTTCCTTTTCTTTAGGTTCGTAATAATCGGGTGGAAAACCATTGATGTTTCGCCAAAGTTCATACCACACAGGCACATCATTCAGCAATGCAATACCGGAAGCGCCGGCACCATTGCGCAGCGTGGGCGGCCACGGCTTATAGGAGCTGTCTTCTGCTATGAGCACCCTGAATTTTCCATTCGTACTCAATGAGTTTTCGATGGCAACAATATTGCCGCTAAACAATCCGTAAGATGCATTTGGCCAGCCGCTGAATACGATTGCAGGGTATCCGTCAAACAGGAACCTTACTTTCTCACCTTTCGACAGGAGTGGTATATCTATTGGTCGTACAAATAGTTCCACTGCTTTGTCGGTCTGCACCGGTATTATTTCCACAATCTTTTCGCCTTCTTTGATGATTTCATTTAGGCCTGCCTTGGTAGCCTGTGTTACCTGTCCGCTTTGGGGTGCCAGCAGGTAATACATGCCATTTCTTATAGCGTAGTTGGCATACTGGTTGTTTAGTTTGGCTATTTCGCCGTTACCGGTAGCTATCTCACTTATAGCCGCCGCCAGTTCTCCTTTAGCCTTGTACATTTTTTCAGCATACTCCTGTGCTACCTGGTTCAGCTCGGTACGGGTGTTGGTATACTTTATCTCTGCACTGGTTTTTTTTGCATAGGCATTTTGGTATGACTGATTTCTTTGTTCTACCTGCACCAGCGATGCCAGTCCGCTATCTCTCATTATGCGCTGCCTCCGATATTGCTCTTCTGCTATTTTCAGCTCGTTATTTGCTGCAAACGCATCCATACTGTCGCTTACCACCTTTAGCGACAATTGTCTTAGCTTAAGTTCCAGCGAGTTTTGCAAAGCATTTATCTGCGATTCTGTGGCACTTACTTTGTTGGCATAAGATAGCAGTGCTTCTTTTTTGGCATTAATCTGTTCCCGCGTCCTGCTTAGCAATTCGGGGTCCAGATATGCATCCTTTATCTCCGCAAGCTTCACTATAGTATCTCCCTGCTTCACATTGTCTCCCTCTTTTACATACCATTTTACTATTCGTCCGGCTATGATAGAGTTCAATTCCTGCGGGCGCTGTTCCTGCCGCAGTGTTGTCACGGTTCCCTTGGTTCTTATATTCTGCGTCCATGGCAATAGCAGAATAACAATCAGCGTGATGAATGTTCCCAGCATCCACTGTTTGATCTTGCTTTTTCTTCCAGTCCTATATACCGTATCAAAGGCCTGCAGCTTTTGCTCTGTAAACTGGCCTTCCAGTGTATGTCTTATATCGTGCATGTCAGATACTAGTTATTCATTTTTACTTTCCCTTCTTCCAGAATAATTACCTTGTCGCATGAAGCTGCAAAAGTTTCATCGTTGGTTACTACCAATACAGTTTTATTGAAGGATTTATCTGTTAAGTAGTTTTTTATATTATTCGCAGACTCGTCTTCCATGCCTTGCCATGGTTCTTCCAGCAGCACTATTGCCGGGTCATGAATTAATGCCCTCATCAGCAATATTTTTTTCATCACCTTACCAGACAAGTGCAGACCTGTGGGTTGCAACATGTATTCATAACCCTCTTTGTGGCTGTCTATATACGTTTTCAGGCCAAAGATTTTTGCCAGATTATTCAACCGTTCATCTGATATGGAGTTGTTACCCACACATATATTTTCCCTAATGGTGCCATTAAATATATCCTGAAAGTTGAGCATCATTCCGGTATTAGCCCTCAGAGATTGAAGGTCGTAGTTTCCGATGGGTACATTATTAATCTGAAGTGTGCCTTCAAAGTCCTGAAACACGCCACTAAATAGTTTCAATAAAGTAGATTTGCCGGAGTTGTCTTTACCCATTATACATACCCGCTCTCCCGGCAGTATATTTAGGGATATATTATGCAGTATCTTCTTTTCTTGTGTATAACCAAATGAAAGGGAGTCTAAAGTTATTGCAACGCCTTTTTCAACATCTGTAAGTAATTTTTTGCCTGTCTCTTCTTTGGGCTTATCGGTAACTTTGGTAAGCTTCTCTATGGATGTAAGAACGTCATAAACCTTGTCGAGATTGATTATAAGCTTTTCTACAGAATCGATAACTATAAGAATTACCATTTCTGCCGCTATGAATTGACCAATATTCAGTTGCTGATTTACCAATAGAAAGGATCCAATAATAAGCATCGCTGCTACTATCAGTACTTTAAAGGTAATTAATGTCCAATATTGAAATATCAGTATCTTAAAATGAGATGTACGTGCTTTCAAATAGCCTGTTACATATTCATCTGTTTTTGAAATATGCAACGAGCTGTTTCTTGAAAACTTCATAGTTAGTATTACTCTCGCAAGCTCTTGTATATAGCCCGCAACTTTATACTTGTAATTACTTTCCTCTATACTGGTTTGCATGCCCCTGCTTGCCGTTATTCTCAGTATTAAGAACAGTACTACCAACAACAGTATGCCAAAAAATATAAATATGGGGTGATAGAACGATAGCAGTATCAATCCGAAAATAATCTGAATGGTTGCAGCAGGTATATCCAGCAATATTTTGGAGATACTTTTTTGCAATGAAATGGTATCAAAAAACCGGTTTACCAATTCAGGTAAATAATAGTTGTTTATTTCCTTGAGACTAAGGTTTGGTATGGTATGTGCATACTGGAAAGAATAACGTACAAAAAGCTGCTGCTGTACCTTTTCGATAATCTTCATCTGATTTACCTTCAGTAATCCCGAAATGAAAACGCCAAAAATTACTGCAAAAATTAGCACTACCAGCGATGTAGATATAGCCCCTCCCAATACAAAACTAATGATTGACTGTATACCTAATGGCAAAGATAGCTGCACTAAACCGGTGAGTATGGAATAAAAGTATACCGACGTGATTTCTGATTTCTCAAACTTGAGTACATCTAATAATTTCTCGAATGTATTTAGTTTTTCTTTTGCCACTTTATAAAATTAGTCTACAAAAATAAGATAGTAATACTATCAAAAAGAATATTGATACTATGAAATTGTTAAAATTCATAGTATACATTTCGGGATACATTGCGTGTTGGTATGCTTATCATAATTCAATAAGTTGCATTTCATCGGTATTAGACGCTGTAATATACGATATTTTTCAATGCTACGCACGCTCTGATACATTCCCCGATAATCCTTACTTTTGGCACACGATGAAGCATCTCCCCAATCTGCTGACGCTGGGCAATCTTTTTTGCGGGTGTATCGCCATAGCCTACATACTTACTGCGCAGCCATATACCAGCATGAGTCTGGAAGGCGGCATGCCTACCTGGAACTGGGTATACGGGGCTGAGCAGATATATCTGGGTAGCATTTTCATAGGTATTGCTGCCATCTGCGACCTGCTCGATGGTTTTGTGGCTCGGGCATTGAATGTGTTTTCTCCTATAGGCAAAGACCTCGATTCCCTTGCCGATATAGTATCTTTTGGCGTGGCACCATCTATGATTTTTTACAAGTTTTTGTGGGATGCGCTGATGAGCGAGAAAAACGCCATGGACGTAAGTATGCTGGGCATGGCACCGGCTTTCCTTATTGCCTGTTTTGGGGCACTGCGGCTGGCACGGTTCAATATAAGTGGGGGCGGTCATAAAGGGTTTTTCACCGGCATGCCTATTCCTGCTGTAGGAATTTTTGTCGCTTCTTTACCTTTACTGGCGTGGTACAACCCCTGGGGACTCGGCAATTTTCTGCACAATAAATGGGTGATATATGCGGTCATAGGGCTGTTGTGCTGGTTTATGGTTTCACGTATCAGCTTTATCAAGCTCATGCCTGCCAAATGGAATATAGCCTCTGCGTGGCCGCAGCTTGTACTCATTGTGGTCAGTGCCATATCTATCCCTTTTCTGCATGTAGCTGTAGTGCCGTTTGCATTTGTTCTTTATATCATACTATCCCTCATTCACCGGCAACCAAAGGAAAACCTGCCAACACAAACAGAATGATTCCTTCATTATTAATATTTAAGTACAACTTTATACTTTATACTTTCTACTTTATACTTTCTACTAACTACTATCTACCAAATACTTTCTACTTTTGACTTTCTACTTATAACTTTCTACTTATAACTTTCTACTTTTTATGAAATACATAGCACACATAGACGTAATGCCACTCAAAGAATTGCTGGATCCACAGGGAAAGGCTGTAAATACCAGCCTGCACAATCTGGGCCTGTCCGGCATCAATGATGTGCGTATAGGCAAGCAGATACACCTGCACATAGAGGCGCAAAGCAAGGAGGCAGCCGAAAACATAGCGCGCGAAGCCTGCAAAAAATTGCTCGCAAATCCGGTAATGGAATCCTTCGATTTCACGGTTATAGAAGGATAAGAACGGCTCGTTTTCTGTATCAGAAGAACGAAACAACTGCATACTGGGGCGACAATGTACCCGTACTTTTTTAATTGATGCTATGGCAATGCGCCTTTATCTTGTACCATCGCCTATAGGCAACCTCGGCGATATCACCTATCGTGCAGTGGAGACACTGCGCAATGCGGATGTGATACTATGCGAAGACACGCGCACCAGTGGTGTGCTGCTGCGGCATTATGGTATACTGAAGCCGCTAACCCCGTATCATGCACACAATGAACACAAGGTGCTGCCACACCTCATAGAGCAGATACAGGAAGGCAAGGTCTTTGCGCTGATTACAGATGCCGGCACACCCGGCATATCTGATCCTGGTTTTCTGCTGGTGAGGGAGTGTGTAAGAAACAATATACCTGTTGAATGTCTGCCGGGCGCTACTGCTTTTGTGCCGGCTTTGGTACAGTCGGGCTTACCTGCCAGCAGGTTTGTATTCGAGGGTTTTCTGCCGCTGAAGAAGGGTAGACAAACCATGCTCAAAATGCTGGCAGAGGAGCAGCGCACTGTGATATTGTACGAGTCGCCACACAGGCTGGTAAAAACACTCAATGAGCTGGCTACTTACTTTGGCAGCGACAGGCAGGCAGCAGTGTGCCGGGAGCTTACCAAGATGTTTGAGGAAACAAATACGAATACACTTACCGCATTATCTGCCCATTACGAAAAACACCCGCCCAAAGGCGAAATAGTAATAGTGATAGAGGGCGCGCCGGCCCGCAAAGGCAAATATGTAGCTGAGCAGGACGCAGAGGAAGAGGATATAGACCAACCGTAACTGTCTGATTGCCATTCAACTAAACACCCCCCGGGCTACACGCCAAATCTGCCGTATAAAATTTCTCAGCTTGCCGTGAACATAAATTATCCGGTGGTTTAAAAGACTGAATTCCGGTCGCTACAAGGAAAAGTGCACAATGTTGAGAAGTTAGCAACCACCAGAAGAATAGCCCCGTCTTTACTGAAGATACCCTGCAAAAATGCGTGTGGTTTTTATAACCCAAATTTACTCTTGTGTATATAGCGCTGTTCAGCCATGAATTAATGACATAGGTATAAACGCAGTTGCAGAAAAATGGGTATATTAGTATCGAATTTCTAAAAAGCAGAGCAGCGTATGAAACCTGTAGTAAAGCAGTATACCCGCGACGATGTAACCGTGATATGGAAGCCCGACCAATGCGTACACTCCACTATATGCTGGAAGGGATTGGTATCGGTGTTCAACCCGCGCAACCGCCCATGGGTGAATATGGAGGGAGCCGGCACCGAGCAGATAATTGAGCAGGTAGCCCGCTGCCCATCGGGCGCGCTCAGCTATGTGCGCACTACCAGCGAGGCCACGCCCGGCAATACCGAAACCGAAGTAACAACTGCTGTAGAGGTGATGAAAAGCGGACCACTGATGGTATATGGCAACCTGAAAGTAAAAGACAGCAAGGGCAATGAAACCACCAAGAGCAAAGTAACTGCCTTCTGCCGCTGCGGTGCCTCAGCCAACAAACCATTCTGCGATGGCTCGCACATCAGTACCGGCTTTAAGGATGAGTAGTCGTCAGTTTTACTATTGCTGTAAAAAGGATTGACAACTTTATTTTTGTGAGTTGTCAATCCCTGAAATTCATCTCATTTCTAATACTGTTGCGTGTTTACAATGCACCTAGCTTTGTCTTTATATAGTCAAGCGACTGCTTGGTGGGCGTGGCAGTTACAGACATGTCGGCAGTTACTGTTAGTCCGTTTTGCTCCGTGTAATAATAGTCGTTGCCAACCTTTGACATCATTATTATATTCACTCCCAATCCTGTTGGGAAGTTATATCCTGTAAAAGTTTCAGAGCCGGGAATTGTATATGCACGTGATACTGCATTAATAGAAGGAAAGACGATGAATATTGATGTATTACTTTTATTAAAAACAACATCGCCTGTACTTACATAAATGTTTGTTTTGGGGGCAGTGTTGTTAAAAAAATAGTCGCAGTTTATCCAATTGAAATCGGTGCAGGAATCAAACTGATGATACCATGCCTGGGTAGCCGCCGAACCTGTGGTGTCGTAAAGTGTAAATTCACTAAATGAGCCACGATTAATTTTAGTGGTATCGGTAGTCCATGTTGTTACAGAATCTTCATTGTTTGTATTGCCATAAAACAGCATCATAGGCTGTGATGATGCCCCGGGCTGCCTGAATCCTATACCGTATTTATTGGCATATACTTCTTGCCCGTCCTTGGTAGCTCGGATTTTTACCTGCCCTCCGCTTGTTAGCAATCTGTTGTTGTCGGTGGTGGTAGCACGGTTGGCTATCATATCTCCCGGCTTGTACATTTCTATCACTTCCAGGCACACCGTGCCGCTGGTGATGATGACTCCGGCCGCTGTCTTAAACGAGTTAGGGTAGAAGGTGAGCTTCGTGCCTTTTGAGAATACTACTGTTTGTGGTATCCCGGCAGTTACACATTTTATCTCCGGTGTGCTCCGAAACTCTTTAAATAGGCTATTTAGCTGAGTTTTATTAGTAGCAACAGGCGTAGGTCCTGGTCCCGGGTCGTAATTTTTGCCGCAAGACGATACAAATAAGGCTGCCGTAATGGCCAGCGCAAACAAACTTTGGGTGGGTTTTTTCATAAAAGGTGGTATTTTATTAACTAAAGACACACGTAAAAGGAAATAGGGTTGGCTGCCGGTTGAAAATAGCAGCAACACCAAAATCTTTAGAGAAAAAATAACCACTTATTGCAGGCAGTTTTAACGAACAGACGTGCTTTCTGGACAGGCAGGGGAGGTGTCTTACTTACTCCACATCATCACTCCATAAAATATATGCAACACCCCAAAGCCTAAAGCCCAGAAAACCAATCCAAAACCGGGGAAGAACATAGCGGTGCAGCCAAGCGCCACATCCAGCATACCCAGGTAGCGGATGTCGGACAATATGTGCCGGCTGGAGCTGATAAGTGCCAATCCATAGAAAACCAGACAGGTAGGTGCTACAAACATTCCGCAACCATGATATATAAACAGCAGACAAAACACCCCTCCGGAGAACACAGGATAAAAAAGCTGCCCCAGCATAAGTCGCGAGGCATCGTTCCATATGCCTTGCCCATGCCTGGCTGCCTTGCGATAGTTGAAATAAATAGTGCCGCCAAGTGCTGCTGAGAAAACAACCACTCCCAGCAGTATAATGTGTACCGTATACTTGTCGAAATGCTCGGGAGTGGCTGATAGTGTAGTGCCAATATCCTTGTAGCCCGGCTGTTGCAGCATGCTATATGCTACAAAAGCACCCACCAGCGCTATAGCCCCAACCCATATACCACTCCACCCGCTTAGCGAAATAAGTCTTGGTGAGCGGCTCATAATACTTCGCATTTCCCGGAGTGCCTCCTGTGTTTCGTCAGTTTTGCCCTGTTGCATAAAATTGCTTTACAATGAAAAGTACAATATTTTCTGTAATCAAACATTACCGCCACTGTTAAATAATAATCCACACCTTGATAAAGCGCAATATTTTTTTGAAGCAAATAAAATATTTTCAACCTTGTTTCGTTATAAATTGAGTCGAACACTACTATAGCATAATGCCAATACTCAACCGCATACCACTCAAATATTTTTGGCTTATCCCTGCACTTTATTTTGCAGGTCTGGGTGCTTATGATATCGGGTCAGATTTGCTCGACAAACGATTGACGGCATACAATGCCATCTTTAATGCAGCCTTTTTTCTACCGTTGATTTTTAGGCATAAGTATGTGTTCCTCACAATAGGCATCGCAGCTTCTTTTCTTTTTGGGTACATATTCATTGTAGAGTTGGTTTGGTTCATTCAGTTTCTTACAGGCACCCATTTTAAAGACCCGCTCGATACGTTCGCCTTTGGCATCCCATGGACATATTTTTCGCTCCTTTGTGCTATTTCATTGATATATATTGGCATCTCTCGCTCACAAACTACTAAAACTATTCAAGGCACGATATAGCGCTACCTTATTGTTTTTACGTATGTATCTCATAAGGTTTCAGGTAGCCCTGTATTGCTACAGGTATTATTGTATTATTCCTGCTTTGCTCTCGTTGCCGGGCTGCTGGCTGTATGCACAGGATAAAGTGCTGCTGCCACTACTGATAATGAAGGCTGCAACAGACGTGCTGATATGGTACTTCATCACGGCTTTCCGCTCCGACAAATTCTATTACTACTACAATCTGAATGTCTCCAAAACGTTTTTGTTCATCACCTGGTTGTGTGCCGACCTGGTATCATTTTGTGTCTTGTTATGGCTAACAACAATTATATACTGAGCCCGGACCAGATGAGCGCAGAGAATATTTTTCTGTCCATAGGGCAGAAGGAGATACTGAAGGGCGCAACCATACAGGCTGCAAAGGGTAGCATCACAGGGCTGCTGGGGCGCAATGGCTCGGGCAAGTCTACCATGCTGCAATGTGTGTTTGGTACACTGCGAGCAGCATCGTGCGATGTGTTTGTAAATGGTATCAGGATAGCTACACCATACACCACGCATCGCCTGCTCAACTATCTGCCGCAGATACCATTCCTGCCGCATAGTCTATCTGTGAAAAAAGTAATGCAGCAATACAATGTAGACAAGACGGAAGCATTCAGCTACTTTCCTGAAATAGAAGAGGAGGCAGATAAACGCATACACGAGCTCTCGGGCGGCATGGAGCGGCTGGTGTCGGTGTTGGTAATACTGCTGGCAGATACCCGCTTTTCGCTGCTAGATGAACCCTTTACACACATCATGCCCCTGCACGTAGAGCGGCTGCAGTCGCTGCTGCTGCAACAAAAAAGAAGGAAGGGCATCATCATCACTGACCATTTGTATCAGCAACTGGTATCGGTAAGCGATACACTATACCTGATGAAAGAAGGCCAGACTGTATTCATACACAACACCGAAGACCTTGCCCTGCACGGCTATATCCGCCCATAGCAAGTAATAAATGACTAAATTACAAGGTCAGAAAATGAAGGAACTCCCCTCCTTTTTTCAAGGAGGGGACGC
>JAIOYR010000033.1 GCA_021740995.1 Taibaiella sp. | reverse complement strand
GGTGGTATAGGTACTGCAAATGAAGACGAATTCCTAAGGGAGTATTATGAACTGGACGGCACCGGCTGGGGAAGCCCGTTCTTACTGGTACCCGAAGCCACAAATGTAGATTACGATACCCTGGAGCAACTTGCAACCGCATCGAAAGATGATTACTACTTAAGCCACGCTTCTCCGCTCGGTGTTCCGTTTCATAACTTCAGAAAAAGCACATCGGAGCAGCAGCGAAATGAACGGATAAGAAAGGGACGGCCGGGAAGCCCATGCTACAAGAAGTTCCTGTCGTCAAATACAGAATTTACCACAACGCCCATTTGCACTGCATCCAGGCAGTACCAGGATCTCAAGATCAAACAACTGAAAGCGAAGGGCCTTTCTGCCGATGATTATAACGCAGAAGTAGATAAGGTAACCGAGAAAGAATGCCTTTGTGAGGGCTTGGCTTCATCAGTATTGCTTAAGGACAGCATACATGTATCACACAATCTGAAAGCAGTAGCCATGTGCCCGGGTCCAAACCTAGCTTACTTTTCAGGCACATTTACCCTGCCTGATATGATAGGGCATATTTATGGCAGAAAAAATATACTCAATCCGCTACCCCGTCCCAATATGTTCATTAACGAGCTGAACCTTTATGTCGATTACCTTAGGAATGAGATTGACAAATGTGCGCAAATGCTAAACCAGAAACAGGAGAAATTCTTCAATTCATTTCGCGCCAATTTGCTCAATGGGATAAATTATTACAAAACACTGGCACCTGGGCTGAAGAAGGAAACAGCAGAGTACATAGAAAGAGTGATGTGCCAGCTAAACGATTTTCAAAATCAACTGAACACTTTGCCGATAACATCCGAGGTGCCGGTAAAACAATAGAAAATGATCCCCGATATTGACAATACAGAAATCGCATTCAGGTATCGTACAGACAACGACTTAAAACGCGCCAATTTCCTGTACTCGTTTATCGCCTCTCCGCTACGTACAAGGATAGGCATAGGTGCTGTGCAGGCAGCTATGGCACTACATCTGCCCATACGGGGCATACTGAAGCGCACCATCTTCAGGCAGTTCTGCGGTGGCGAAACACTTGAAGAAACCGGAAAGACTGCAGATATGTTGGGCAAATATAATGTTGGCAGTATCCTCGACTATGGCGTGGAAGGTGCTAAAAGCGAACCTGAATATGACAGGGCAGCTGAAGAATGTATCCGGGCGATAGGTTTTGCAGCTACCAGCAAGAACATACCATTTATCAGTTTGAAGATAACCGGCTATTGCCGTTTCGGGCTACTGGTAAAAAAGCATATTGGCACGCCACGGACCACAACCGAAGACGGAGAGTGGAAGAGAACTTGCGATCGGATCAATCAGATATGCAAGACAGCCGCAGATCGCAATGTGATGGTGTTGATAGATGCTGAGGAAACATGGATACAGGAGCCCTGCAATGAGATCACGGCGCAAATGATGTGGAAGTTCAATCGTGGTAAAGTAGTGGTCTACAATACCTTTCAGATGTATTGTCACGGAACATTGCCTTATCTTCAGGAGGCCATAAAGCACGCCGCCGACAATGACTATTTGCTTGGGGCAAAACTGGTAAGGGGAGCCTACATGGAAAAAGAGCGTTCACACGCCTGGCAATGGCAGTACGCAGATCCCATTCAGCCGGACAAGGCGCGTACAGACAAAGATTACGATGAGGCCGTGCGGCTTTGCATGCAAAACCTGAATAGCTTGTCCCTATTCATTGGCACCCATAACGAGCAAAGTTGCTTGAAGGCAACGGAACTTATGAACAAATGTGGCATTGCGAACAATGACGACCGAGTGATATTTTCGCAGCTTTTTGGAATGAGCGACCACATCTCCTTCAATTTTGCGTCGGCAGGTTACCGCGTGGCAAAATATTTGCCATATGGCCCTGTCAAAAATGTTGTCCCCTACCTTTTGAGACGCGCTACGGAAAATACGTCTGTTGCAGGACAAACATCTCGTGAGCTTACTCTGATAAGGAAAGAGATAAAAAGGAGAAGTTTGTAGATGTTAACAGACCGCGAATAACTGAGTATTGGATGCCTAATTGTAAGTTTAATGGAAATGAAATATTGGAAGAAGTTGTCGCACAAGGAGCAGGACATCAGAATTACGGAAGCTCTGGAGATAAATATCAACTACAGGGATATTGTTCCGATAGGAATCCCGGTTTCAAAACTTGATTCCAATGTCTTTTATGAGCACGCTTCGTTTCTTAAAGAGGCTCCGTTGTTAAGGGCGTTTATTCAGAACCCCAACCATATCGGATGCCATACGCTGGGTAATTCCGAGCCATTTTTTGAAGGCACCCAGCAATTAGAGCGTGAGGTAATAGAATTGCTCAGTGTTGACCTTCTGAAGGCAAATAAAAATAGTTGCGACGGATACATTGCAACCGGTGGGACAGAAGCTAACATCCAGGCGGCATGGATATACCGCAACTATTTTATTGAGGATTTTGATGCCCGGATTGAGGAAATTGCACTGCTTAGCTCTGTCGATACTCATTATTCTGTAACCAAAGCTGCAAATCTCTTAAACATCCGATCCATAGGGATACCTGTGGATGACGAAACAAGAATAGTAGTTGCGGAATTCCTGGACAATGCCATAAAGCAGGCAATACAAGACGGGATAAAGTACTTTATTGTCATCTCAAAATGGCTACAACCATGTTTGGTAGCGTTGATGATCCCGACGTTTACGCAGCACATCTTTCAAAGTACAAAGTTGTCTATAAAATACATGTAGACGGCGCATTCGGAGGCTTTATTTTTCCAGTAAGTTGTCCGGAGAATAATGTGAACTTCAGTAATCCCAATGTTTCATCAATAACTCTTGATGCCCATAAAATGCTCCAGGCACCGTATGGTACGGGTGTTTTTCTTGTGCGAAAAGGATTGATGCTATATGTCTGTACTAAGGAGGCGAAATACGTTAGTGGGATGGATATTACACTATCCGGCAGCCGTTCCGGCACAAATGCAATTGCTGTGTGGATGATACTGTTTACCTATGGTCCGCACGGTTGGTTTGAGAAAATCAATAAATTACTTCTCCGCACAAAATGGCTTTGTAATCAGCTGGATAAGCTCAATGTTAGTTATTACCGCCATCCATATCTGAGTATTGTAGCAATAAGGTCAAAGCATATACCTGCTCCTGTCGTGTGCAAATATGGGATGGTGCCTGATACCCATACAGATGAGCCCAACTGGTATAAAATTGTGGTAATGGACCATGTTGAAATTGAGTATTTGCAGGAATTTATAAGAGAATTGATAGCCGCGTTCTGCATAGAGGAGAGAAAATAGATTGATAATCCAACTATAGTAGATAATGATGGTGAAATCAATATTCACATCAAAAAGCAACTTGGGTGCCATTATTGACTATCCACTTTATTCGTTAGAAATTTGTCAAGTCTTATCAAGGAGTGAATGAATCTATTAGGTCTCTATTGTCATTTTAGATATTTATATAATGCCTGCAAGGAAGAAGGTAGAAAATAAGTTTTTCCATAGTTTACTTTGTCATAAATTGTGATTCATTCAACATTCTTATGGCAGTAGTTACTAGCAAAATGCAATTCATCCTTTTTGTTAGAAATCCGAGTAAATCTTTTACCGAATTTCTGGATGTTATAATAAAAGGGCACGATAAAGACGAACTATTTGAAAGATGGGAGATAAGTGCAGAGGTACAGCCTCACTTGGTTCACATTGTATTTTAGCAATTTCAAGCCAATATAACAGAGCATATAAGCTATTAAAAAAGTGCAGAAAACAATCCCAAATTTTTTTATAATGGATGTCACAAAAGCATATCCCAGTATTGAAAGTAATATACTTCTAGGTAGACTTTATGAAATAAGAACTCGGTTTAGGAAAGAAGAAACCGCTGAAAAAAAGTCAATTCTGCTACTTCTATCACAAAAAGATCATTTCAATAGAAACCAAATCAAGAGATATTTTGATTTGCTTCTTTTTATAAAGGCTTATCCCGATGACAAAGTTATCTTTTCTTTCGCCGCTAACGAACTGAGAAGGGTGTCATTTATACTTTTTAGTGACAAAAAATTGGCTGAAAGCCTCCGCGATTCGGGTATTTCCAATACCAATGTTTCGGGTATATTCAGTTTTGAATTGATAAAATGGTTGCGATTTCAATTCAACCAAAATGTAAAGACCATTTCAATAGGTGCTGATGAAAGAAAATCAATTTCTATCTTGACGTGCCTATTAGGTGAAGTTCCCACGGAAATTTTGCAAGAAGGTTATATAAAATGGAAAATTTGGATAAAGAAGTTCGCAACAACGAATAAAGAAGACATTCTGGACATCTTGATAAAAGTGTTTGATCAGTCTTCTCTTTCTTCCCGCCTTAAAGAGGAGCTATGGAACGACATGCAAATAGTTGTTTCGATCGCGTTAAACGATGACATTTTAACAAGAGGTAGTGAAGTCTCTTTTTCAGGTCCGCAATACTGCCACAAAAGAATAAATAAAACACCTGATGTCAAGTATATACTTGATCAAAAACCGATAACTGTAGCTTTAAACGATGGCCAGAAAGAAGAAATAATATCGCTATCCAGAATGGCACTTGTATGTTACCAACGTGAGACTGACCCTGTAACTTATTCTTGTGTAGACTTCTGTCGGTACTATTCCCTTAAAAATGGCTTGTCTGTCACTCTATTAGGAATGCAGCCCGACAGGAGGCAACCAGTTGATACTTACATAGGGTATATGGCATTTAAAAATGGTACCCCTATTGCGTATGGCGGTGGATGGATTTTATTCGAAAGTTGTAGAATTGGGATAAACGTTTTCCCTTCATTCCGCGGAGGAGAGTCGTCATTAATTTTTGCACAAATACTCGGCTTATACAAGCATGTATTTTCAATAAACCGATTTACTGTCGATCCTTACCAAATAGGAAAAAATAATAGTGATGGAATAAAGTCAGCAGCATTTTGGATGTACTATCGCCTTGGCTTTAGGTCTACGAAAGCGGAATTGCAGGAAATGGCTAACAGGGAATCAATCAAGATTCAAACGACAAAGAGCTACCGAACGGCAACAAAAACCTTAACTGAATTAGCAAACTCAAAACTCGAATATATTGTTTCTAAAAAGGACAGCACTATATTCTTTGATGCCACTGATTTAAGTATACTGTATCAAAATATTATTAAAAGGGATTTTTCAGGTAACCTGACAAATGCCCACCTAGGTTATAAAAAAGACAGAAGGAGCAATCAGAATGCATTATCGGTAAAAAATAGAATTGCTGAAAACTGGTTTAGAATTCTTGGCTTGAATGATTACTGGAAAAACTATATATCAGAAGTAAGTCTGGATGAGTTATTTTTATTGAAAGCAAAGGGAGATGAATATGATTACATAAAACTTCTTCATAAAAAGGTGAAGTTGAAGAATTTTTTTGTTAAGTGTTTATCCAATTATGAAAATACTGATTGAACTGATTTGCAGTTTAACCCGGATTTTGCAGTTGATTAAAATATGACAAGTTGCCGTAAATTCAGGATATGGGCGAACGCAAATAATTTATCTGAGTTTTCGGTAGTATCTCAGTTTGAATATTAGTGCGATGTTGTAGTATAAAAAAAGACTAAACTGCCTTACTGAACAAAGTTCTTTTATTAGCATCACCACTTCTTAGCAAGTATAAATCAAATGCGCTGCAAACATTCCTGATAAAGTTGTGTCCAATGGCTGAAACAATTACTGTATTTCCCTTGATCTCCACTAGCCCGTCTGTCTCAAGTTCTTTTATTTCGGGTAAACAGTATTTATTAATGGCCTGCATATCCATTGCGGAGAATGTTGTACGGCCTTTGCAACTGATATCCCTGATATAGACACCGAAGCGAATGTCCTCCTCCGAAAGAAATATCCCTTTATTAGCGGGCACATTCTTTTGGTTTACCGCATCATAATAATTGCGAAGGCTTTTGTCGTTCTGCATATATGCCCTACGTATGGTACTGATTGCTGAAACACCCAACCCTATCATTATTTCGGTGTTTTGAGTAGTATATCCCATGAAGCTGCGATGTAAGCGGCCTTCTTGCTGGGCAATGTAAAGATCATCATGTTCCAATGCAAAATGGTCCATACCTATATCATGGTAGCCTGCATTCAATAACAGCTGCTTGCCTAAGAGGTACAATTCTAGCTTTTCGCTTGCTGTAGGCAGGTCTCTTTCATCAAACAAACGCTGGCCTTTACTTGTCCACGGCACATGCGCATAGCTATAAAAAGCAATCCTGTCGGGCCGTAGCTCTATGGTTTCTTCGATTGTCCGACGCATACTGCCCTGTGTCTGTAGCGGCAATCCGTATATAAGATCAAAGTTGACAGATTTATACCCGACTTCCCTTGCCCTTTCAGTGGCGAGCATTACATTTTCAAATGGCTGCATCCTGTTTATTATTCTCTGTACCCTTGGGTCATTATCTTGTACACCATAACTAACCCTCCTAAAACCGAGGTCATATAAAGTCTGCAAATGTACGCCGGTAGTGTTGTTTGGGTGGCCTTCGAAACTGAACTCATACTCCTCATGTATTTTAGCACTATCAAGAATTGGTAAGAGCAAACGCCTAAGATTATCAGGGGAAAAAAATGTTGGGGTGCCGCCGCCAAGGTGCAACTCCCTCAAAACAGGCAGACTGTCCATTGCGGCCCTATATAACTCCCATTCTCGGAGAATTGCGTTTATGTATGCGTCTTCTACGGTATGATTGTTAGTAATCTTTTTATTGCAACCGCAATAGGTGCACAAAGACTCGCAAAAAGGCAGATGTATATACAAGCTAATCCCCTTGTCATTATTACACCTGCTAAAGTCTGTGCAAAACAAACTCATCCATTCCGCGGTATCTATACCCTCGTTCCAGTATGGTACAGTAGGGTAACTTGTGTACCTTGGAACAGGGATGTTGTACTTATTAAGCGAATACTCTTCTGTTTGCATGTTTGATTTTTTCTAAATGTATGTCCCGCAGATGAGGGAATTTATGACCAAAATCAACCGACTACACAATATGATTACTGGGTGACAATTCAGACCAAAGCATTACAGCCCTTAAAATGACTTATTTGCAATAGCCTGAAGTCTGGGCAGATCGAGGATTCTTATTTTTCTTCCTTCAAGAAGAAGAATTTCTTCTTCGTTAAATTCAGACAGCAGCCGGGTTACTGTTTCTCTGGATGTGCCGGCTATACTTGCAATTTCATCCCTTTTTAGGCTCACATCAACTATTGTATTATTTTGTTCAAATCCATAAATGTCTTTTAGAATTATTATTGATTCGGCAACTCGTTCTCTTACGGGTTTTTGGGCGATGCTTATGGATTTCTTTTCAGCATATTTGAGATCCTGAGCCAAATACTTCATAAACTGAAGCGCCAATTCTGAATTTCTCCTTATTAAATCAAGAATCACATCCCCGGGAATAAAACAAACCAGCGTTTTGGAAATTGCAGTGGCTGAACATGAATAAGGTTCGCCATTAAAAAAAGACCTATAACCAATAATGTTCCCTTTTTTTGCAAAGCGCACAATGTATTCCCTGCCTTCGAAACCATATTTGGAAATCTTTACCTTACCATCCTGAACAATGTAAATACCGAAAGGGCGTTGCCTTTCTTTAAATATTAATTCACCGTCGCCATATGAAATGTAACTTTTAACATCCTCCAATTCAGCTAACTGTTCAGCAGTAAGGACACTAAAGACAGAATCGTTTCTTGCAAAACACAAATTGCAGGTAGTACAATTCCGAACGGTTGAGTTAGTCATTTCAAATGCGATTTGACCCTAAGATAGTATTCAAAAAACAATGTCAATATGATTGGAATCACAAAAGCCTGTATGTGTAAATATGCCGGGTGATTTTTGCAATGAATACCCATTTGCCTATGAAATTACCACCCTGAAACCAATCACGGTGAATGTGATTTACATCACAGTTTATTGTTTTAACAAACACAATTATAGTTACTGAAGGTCATTTTATTCAGATTAAGAGGGGGGTAGTTTTGTTATCAAATACACTTGATATGCAAAAGCTTAAAAAAATACAGTTATTAACCGCCATATTTTTATTCTGCTATCAAGCGCTGCTGGCACAGAAACCCGAAAATGAGGTTCCAAGTGAATACATTAAAATCTCCGGACAATACAGGATTCGGCCCGAATACAGGAATGGGTACAGAACACTCGCTTTTGATACAACAGGCGGAGAGTCTTTTATAGGACAGAGAGCACGGCTCATAGTCGATTACAAGAAAAACAAGATTGCCTTTTACACATCGTTGCAGGATTCCCGGACATGGGGAGATGAAGAACAAAGAAAAGACATCGGGGGGCTGCAGTTCAACGAGGCATGGCTTGAGCTTGCGCTACCTCAGGGGTTCTCTATCAAAATGGGAAGGCAAGAATTGGCATATGACGACCACCGGATTTTAGGAAATCTCGATTGGGCAAACCTCACCATTTCACATGATGCCCTGCTTGTCAAATACACTAACAAGAAAAAAGACTTCAATTGGCACATCGGTGGGGCATATAACCAGGTTGGAGAGCCTCTTTTTGGAGCAAAATACAATCTCAAAAATTACAAACACCTCGGATTTACCTGGATGAAGAAAGATTTTACCAAAATACACAGCACACTGGGCGCTATGGCAGTAATGAATGGGATGACACCAACCGACACTTTTCAAAAGGCAGCAAATACAAGTTATACGATTGGTCCTGTATTCAATTTTTCAAACAAGGGGTGGAAGGCAATCGCCGGCGCATATTACCAGACGGGCAAAACGGACAACAACCTATCCATAAGTGCATACATGGTGAACGGCTATGTAGAATACAGGAAAAGCAAACTGTTTGGGGGTGTGGGAACTGACTTGATATCAGGAAACTCTGATAACACACTCACGACAGAAAGCAACAATTTTTCTACGCTATATGCTACTAACCATAAATTCTACGGGTATATGGACTATTTCCTCACGTTTCCCGGCGACACAAAACAGCGAGGGTTAATGGATATGTATGCACGTTTTGGTATATCCCCTAAAAAAGAATTCGCCTTCACATTAGATGTGCATTCTTTTTCATTAGCTAACCCCAACAATACTGCAACAAAGAAAATTTCGCAGGACCTGGGACAGGAATTGGACCTGCTGTTTGATTACAAGCCGACACCCATCATCAGCTTGCAGGCTGGGTACTGTATGATGTTCGCAACAAAAAATATGGAGTTGATAAAGGGGGGCGATGCAACCAACTACAACGGATCGGCATATGTGATGCTGAAAGTTTCTCCAACAATATTTATTCAAGAGTTCACTAAATAAAATCCAATGTATATGAAACAATCAATTTTCAAAACCTCCATTACAGTATTAGCGTTTTGCACCCTGGCTTTCGGCTGCAACAATTCTAGGGAAGAGAACACTACTAAAGAATATTCAGAGATACTAAGTGGCGAAGAGGTTGCGGTACTGACAGACGCACCCAATGTGCCACCACCTATCACACGGAATCACCCTACAAAGATGATAGTAACACTGGAAGTAATAGAAAAGGAGATGGAGATGATGGATGGCGTAAAATACAACTTCTGGACTTTTGGTGGCAGTGTTCCGGGGAAATTTATCCGTGTGCGGCAGGGGGATGTAGTTGAATTTCATCTGAAGAACAACCCCAATAACAAGTTGCCGCACAACATTGACCTGCACGCAGTTTCAGGGCAAGGTGGCGGTGCCGCAGCAACGTTCACGGCACCGGGACATGAAACACAATTCACATTCACGGCGTTGAATCATGGACTGTACATATACCACTGCGCTACGGCTCCGGTAGGTATGCATATTGGTAATGGAATGTATGGGCTGATACTTGTAGAACCGAAAGAAGGATTGAAAAAAGTGGATAAAGAGTATTACGTATGCCAGGGAGATTTTTACACAAAGGGCGCATATGGAGAATCCGGCTTACAACAATTCAACATGGACAAGGCATTGAAAGAACAGCCGGACTATGTGGTGTTTAACGGCAAGGTAGGTGCTCTTACAGGAGACAATGCACTTAAAGCAAAAGTAGGTGAGACGGTAAGGCTATTTGTAGGAAATGGTGGGCCAAACCTTGTGTCCAGTTTTCATGTTATCGGTGAAATTTTTGACAATGTATACCAGGAAGGGGGCTGTGTTGCAAATCATGACATACAAACCACATTGGTTCCTGCTGGAGGCTCTGCTATAACCGAATTCAAATGCGACGTTCCTGCAACACTGATACTGGTTGACCATTCTATTTTCAGAACTTTCAACAAGGGGTCGCTAGGTATGCTGAAAGTAGAAGGTGCAGAAAACAAAACCATTTTCTCCGGCCAGCAAGACGACAGAATATACCAGGCTGAAGGCGGCGCATCCCAGACAATGCCCGATGTTCCTGTAGCAGTTGAAAAGCCATTGACAAAAGAAGAAAAAATAGCACAAGGAAAAGCGTTGTACACAAGTATCTGTCAGGCTTGCCACCAGGCCGATGCAAATGGTATAGACGGTTCATTCCCTCCTTTAGCCCGTTCTGACTATTTTGCTACTGAACCCAATAAGGCAATCAGGGCGGTATTGCACGGGGTTTCAGGAAAGATTACCGTTAACGGAAAAACCTTTGACGGCATTATGCCCAAACAAACCATGAGTGACGGGCAAATTGCGTCAGTTATAACTTATGTGCTCAATAATTTCGGGAATAAAGGTGGAGAAGTGACAGCAGCAGACGTTGCAAAACAAAGAAGAAAATAAGGTGAAAAGTAAACTAACAATATTGATGGTGCTCTGTGTTTTTTCAATGTCTGCCCAACCGGCGGTAGCCGGGAAAGGAATGGCCATGATAAAAGGGGGGAGCTATTTACCTCTATATTCAGCTGATACGCAAAGAATAACCTTAAGGGCATTTAACATGGATATATACCCCGTCACAAATGCAGACTACCTGCTGTTTCTGTCAAAATACCCGGAATGGAGTAGGCGCAAAGTAAAATCCCTGTTTGCGGATAGTTCTTATTTGAACCACTGGATTACAGATTCCTCGTTCAACAACAATATAATGAACAGCCCTGTCGTAAACGTCTCCTGGTTCGCCGCAAAAAAATATTGCGAATGTAACGGGAAACGGTTACCAAAAGTAGCTGAATGGGAATTGGTAGCCAGGTCGAACGAAAAAAGTGCTGACGCGAGTAAGGACAAGGAATTCAACCAGTGGGTTTTGAATTGGGTGTCCAAACCAACCGCTAAAGTGTTGCCAAATGTTGGTACAACCTTTAAGAACTACTATGGTGTGTATGACATGCATGGGTTAGTGTGGGAATGGACGTACGATTTCAATAGTGCATTAACAACTGGGGAATCGAGAGGGAACAGCAGCCTTGACAATACGTTCTTTTGCGGTGGAGGCTCCTTTGATTCCAAAGACATTAACAACTATGCGTCCTTTATGCGGTTTGCGATGCGGTCAAGTGTAAAGGCAAATTATTGTGTGCCCAATATTGGGTTCAGATGTGTAAAATGAACAAAATGAAAAATAACCAGATTGCTTTGCTTGTTGTTGGTGTTTCCATGCTGTCCTGCAGTAATGGGGCAAAAACCGAACAGGTAAAATCAGAAACAAATCAGAAAAAGGAGTGTTGCAGTAAGGAAACAGGTGCCGGGGCTATGGAAACAATTTCGGATGAGTCACTCTTCAATATATCCAGCCAATGGCAAACCCAGAAGAAGCAAACATTTGCGTTTAATGGTCTTAAAGGAAAGACTACCATAACGGCAATGATATTTACTTCATGTCAGTCGGCCTGCCCAAGGATAATGGCTGACCTGAAAAATATTGAATCCGGCTTAAATGCCGAGGAAATGAAACAGGTGCAGTTTTTGTTAGTAACCATGGACCCTGAACGGGATACGCCCGGTAGGCTAAGCACTTTCCAAAGAGAGCACCAGTTAAATGACAATTGGACACTCGTCTGTTCAGACGAAGATGCAACAACGGAAATAGCGAATGTATTAGGTGTTCGTATAAAAAAATTATCGGGTGGCGGGTTTGATCATTCAAACACCATATTCGTGTTAAACACCAATGGAGTAATAACGTACAAAAAAGACGGGCTGGGAGGCGCGCAAACAGAAACAATAGCAGCAATAAAATCGTTGCAACAATAGGCGGAGTTCTATTTCCAGCAATAGCGCATAACAGAATAATATTTCATTACACTCAAAAACAAAAAAGTATGTTGTCAAAATCACAGGCGAAATTGTTTTTTCTGGGAGGTACGATTGTAACGTTTGCAGTCTTTCTCATACTATCCTGGACTTCATTGAGCAATGAGGTGCCTAAGCGAACACACGAAGAAAACCTTACACCGCAAGTTGTGAGGGGTAAACAAATATGGGAGGCCAACAACTGCATGGGGTGCCATACCATCTTGGGAGAGGGGGCGTATTATGCCCCGGAATTAACGAAAGTGTATGAAAGGCGTGGAGAGGGGTACATCAAGGCAGCATTGATGTCGAAAACCCCATGGTCGCCGCGGGGAAGAAAAATGGTAGCCTATGGCTTTAAGGAAGAAGATGCTAATGATGTAGTTGCTTTCTTAAAGTGGATAGGAGAAACAGACCTGAATGGGTTTCCACCAAAGCCAGACTTAAAAAAATAATTCACGATTCAAAAACATAATCTATGAAATATAAATCACAGAAAGTAGCGTATTGGTTCTTTGCTCTATCAATGCTATTGTTGTCCCTGCAAATTATTTATGGTTTCATCATGGGGTTTGCCCATATGGGATTCGACAACTTGCATAGCGTAATCCCGTTCAATACCGCACGGGCTGTGCATACAAACCTGCTAGTGGTTTGGCTGTTGTCGGGTTTCATGGGAGCAGCATATTATATCATCCCTGAAGAATCGGAGAATGAACTGGTAAGCGTGAAGCTGGCCTATGCACAATTGATATCGCTCGCGATTGTTGGCGTTATTGCTATTGTGGGCTATCACTTCAATTATTGGGAAGGCAGGAAATTCCTGGAAATACCAAGGCCGTTGGATTACCTTGTTGTGGTTAATGTGCTTACTTTTCTGGGCATAATCGTCACTACGTTATTTAAGGGGAAGAAACGAACAACAACCTCACTAGTGCTTACTATGGGTTTGGTATTTGCCGCCCTGCTTTACCTTCCCGGAATGATCTGGTTTGATAACCAAACCATGGATTCGTTCTTTCGCTGGTGGGTGGTACACTTATGGGTTGAGGGTGTTTGGGAACTGATAATGGGTGGAATACTCGCCTTCCTGCTGATAAAGATCACCGGTGTAGATAGGGAAGTGATAGAGAAGTGGCTGTATGTGATTGTGGGGCTGACATTTATATCAGGGATTCTAGGAACAGGGCACCACTACTATTACATTGGTGTTGGTAAAGTATGGTTGATAGTTGGTGGTATATTTTCAGCTTTAGAGCCGCTGGCGTTTCTCGGAATGGCGCTGTTTGCTATTGCCATGTACCGGAAAGGGGAAAAGAAACATCCTAATAAAATTGCACTTAGCTGGACATTAGGCACAGCAATAGTATCGTTTGTGGGCGCGGGATTATTAGGGCTGGCCCATACCATTCCGCAGGTGAACATGTACACCCATGGCACACTGGTAACTGCCATGCATGGACACCTTGCATTTTGGGGGGCATATGCAATGATAGTGTTGGCAATAATCAGCTATACGCTACCTAACCTGACAGGAAGGAAATACTACGACACTACTGTGGGATTATTGGCATTCTGGTTGTCCAATATCGGTATGTTAGGGATGACTGTTGCCTTTGGTGTTGCCGGAGTGGCGCAAGTCTATTTAGAAAGGAAAGTGGGTTTGGAATTCGGCGATGTTCAAAAGGAAATACAGGTTCACTTTTTCATTCTTATCTGTTGCGCTACCATGTTTACCACGGGCATTGGAATGTTTATTTATGAATTCTTCAAACATGGCCGCCCATCAGATGAAGCACTAATAAAATAGCACATGTCATTTGCGCAGATAAGGTACTTGGATTGACCCGGAAAACAAAATAAAATGAAGATAGCATCACCATATTATCATGCCACAGGTAAGGAAATTGAAGTTTTTGAACACGCCTGTGGTAATGACCTGCCCTTCCTGTTGAAGGGACCTACGGGGACAGGTAAATCAAGGTTTGTTGAGTTTATGGCACATAAACTAGAAAGGGATTTGATCACGATTAGCTGTCACGAGGAGACTTCATCCACCGACCTTATCGGACGTTTTATTATCAAAGGGGCAGAAACAGTATGGCAAGACGGACCGCTGACCATGGGTGTCAAAGGAGGGGCTATAGTTTACCTGGACGAGATAGCAGAGGCTCGCCCTGATGTGATTGTTGCTATTCACTCACTCACCGATCACAGGCGTGAACTATATGTTGACAAATTAGGGGAGCGCATAAAGGCCCATGATAATTTTATGTTGGTGGCATCATTTAACCCCGGATATCAAAAAGGGTTTAAAGAGTTGAAACCTTCTACGCGGCAACGTTTTGTGGCAATTTCTTTTCGTTACCCGGAGCAGGATATTGAAACAGAGATACTGGTAAAAGAAACCGGTATAGACGTTGCCGATGCACAAAAGTTGGTGCGTATAGGAAATAAGATAAGAAACCTGACTGAACTTGGATTAACCGAAACGGCATCCACACGATTATTAGTTGACGCAGCGAAGCTGATACGCAGCGGGCTTGCAAGACGTCTTGCTGTCAAAGTAGCGGTAGTGGAACCTCTCACTGATGAAACCGAAACTATCGCAGCCCTTACCGACCTGTGTAACCTTATGATATAATGGCATTAGACGAATATTTATTCAGCAGGGTGGCCAACTATTTCAAGAAGAACAAAAGGACTTCTACCGAGATGGCACAGCGTACCGTTCACTTAAACGATATAAAATCGAAATTGGCAATTGTATCAACAGCCTTATCAGGCAATAAAATTGAAATATACCCAGCAGAAAGGGAAGGAGGGTATAAGGACGATAATTTCTTTCTGCCGGCCTCCTTCTTCTTATTTCCATCAGCTGAAGCTAATTATTCCTTCTACCTGTATAGGGTGTTCTACCTTTCTGTTCAGAAAGAACTGAACTTCAACTGGAACAACAGTGAGCAGCAAGGCCAGGAGCTATCGCAACTAAAAGCTGCGGAAACAGCCCCCAATGTGCTGCATGAACTATTCCGCCATTACCCTGTCATACGCGAACTGCACAATACCTTCGAAACGTATTTATCAGAAACTACCCGGGGGGGTACTAATCCTGATTATTCATGGCTGTATGGCAAATGGATGCACAATGAAAGTAACGCACCATCTGACAAAAGGTTAAATAATATTTCAGACAAAACCAGGACGGCACTTGAAGCAACACCGTCAACTATACTGAATGCAAATGCGGTAGAAGAAGTCAGAAGTTTAGAAGTGGACAAGAAGCAACAGGAAGACTATGTACTTACCCACAATTTTGAGAAGGTAGAAACTGCCGATGAATTCAGTGGAGTATGGCGCGATTTTGATGGAGAAGATGAACTTGAAGACCATAGTAATGCCCTTGACGAGCTGAATATGAAGTACACTGTACGGGTTGACGATCCCGTACACTCTATTTACCAGGCAGACTTTACGGAGAATACATCCATTTCAGAAAGCGCAGAGACTGATACTAAAGGGCCTTACCTGGAATACCCTGAATGGGATTATTCAAAGCGGGCATACAAAGAAAAATATTGCAAAGTATATACCGTACATTCAATGCAGCACGATATGGTGTATTACCGGGAAACTGTAACCAAGTATGCAACTGTCCTCACCACATTGCGCAAAGCGTTAGCAAGTGTCAACAATAAATGGCAACAGCAGCGTAGGCAAACGCAGGGCGATGAATTTGACATTGATGCCATCACCGATCTGTATGCCGATGTGCATACAGGGCATACCCCATCCGATAAGATATATTTTTCCAATCGAAAAAAAGAAAAAGACCTGTCTATCTTGCTGCTATTGGATATTAGCTTGTCCAGCGACGGCTACGCAAACGGGAACCGGGTCATTGATGTTGAAAAACAAGTGTCTATACTCTTCGGGGAAATATTAAATGAGTATAACGTTGATTTTGCAATAAAGGGTTTTTATTCAAAAACACGGAATTATTCTACTTACCTGTCTATAAAAGGCTTTGACGAGAAATGGAGTACTGCAAAGTATAAGATAGGCGCCGTAGAACCACAGGGATATACAAGGATAGGCGCAGCGCTAAGGCATTCAGGAGCCTTGCTTAACAATCGCAGCTCTAAGAAAAAGTGGGTCATTTTAATTTCAGACGGCAAGCCAAATGATTATGATAAATACGAAGGCAGGTATGGCATTAACGATGTAAAGCAGGCATTACGTGAAATGAACGAGCGCAAAATCAATTCATATGCTTTAGCAATAGAAGCACAGGCGAAATACTACCTGCCACAAATGTTTGGGGTTAATCATTACCAGATATTGACCTCGCCTACGGAATTACTGCAGTCGATAGTAAAATTGTACGAGCGGATTAAATACTGACTGCCCTGTCACATACTGGATAGCCATTCGTTATGTGTTTTGCTACTACTTCCATGCCTAACACAACTGTATTATGACCCTCGTCATAATGATGTTTATTCCAACCAGATAATTTCCATCTCTTAAATAGCGTTTCCTGAACTCGATGTAGAATTTGCATATCTGTGCTCACTTTCTTGTCAATGATTTTTGCACCTAGTCTGTAAACCAAGAAAACGGCGGCTCAATCGTGCATTCTTACGGAAAATCCAACCCGTTTTTAGCCTGTTACCTGTTTGTCGCTATTTGTAGTATGCTACAGTTTAGTGAGAATAGTCCGTTACCTGATCGTTACTGTTCGGTTTTGATACATAAAATCAGTCTTGTGGCTCCCCTCTAAAAGCTATTGAAACAATTTTCCTGTTGCTAAACTTGCTGACAATGTCGAGAAACGTTTAAAAAGTGCTAACAATGTTTAGAAACGTTTAGAAAATGACAAAAAGTGGCACAAACGTTTAAAAAGTATCAATCTTGTTTAATCTTCTTCAAAATCGGGTAAAATCGGGGAAGATCGGGAAAGTAGTTTTTTACCTCGTTTTAGCTTTGTGTAAAATTAGAAAAACATGATCGAAAAGCTAAACAAAATCCTTCGGCAATTGGCTCTCATAAATGAGAAGCTAGACAGCCGCTCTCATTTATCTGTAGAAAGAGATATCGTCAAAACTGATAACAAGCCGCTAAGCGCAAAGGAAGCTGCGGATTATCTCCATTTATCATTATCCCGAATTTACTGCCTGATAAATGAAGGCAAATTAAAGCCCTTGCAAAAAAAGAAGTACGCACGGCTCCTGTTTACCCTAGATCAGCTAAACGAGTATTTATCAGAAACCAAATAGAATTCATTAGTAACACTAAAAAACAAGCCGATGAGTATTGTAAGAGAAAAGTACACGGAAAAACGGGTAAATCTTATTTACCAAATGCTGCTCAATGAAAAAGAAGCTGGCAACGCAAAGGACTATGACGTAAGTATTGATGAGTTGATTGTCATTTCACGAAACCGTGATCCAGAGCGATTCTTCGATCACGAAGACTTTATCCAGGACGATACAAAAAATGTTACTATCCGCTTGTTTGTAGGTAATTCAAGGAGATGTATCCGTTATGTGTTGTTTTTAAAGGAACAAGAATCAACGCACCAACAAGCCTTGGCTGGTATCGAGAAGACTATTGACGATAGACTGTCACAAGCAAAGGAGCAATGGGATCACGACCAACTAAAGAAGGAAAACGAGAGCTTAAAGGAGGAAGTGGAAGAACTAGAAAAGTATTCCGACGTGCTTCAGAACACGATATCCATACTTGAATCGGAGAAACAAAAGTCATCGAGCAAAATAACGGATGCTGTTATTGGCCTTGCTGGCGTTTACCTTTCAAAGAATCCAAATGTATTGAGTGGGTTGCCTTTGATTGGCGATTTTCTGGGTAGTGATGGGAAAACCGACAGTTTTTCGCAAAATAGTGTAAATGACGCTGAAGGCAAACAGGACAGCAAAGTCTCTTTCAGCAAAAAACAACAGACTTACTCCGGGACTATCGGTGAAGAAGATGTGGCACGGCTGGAAAATGCACTAATACCGCTATTCCCTGAATCTCACCTTGAAAAGGTATCAACTATAATAAGGTATATGTATCACAACAATCACCTGATAGATCAGATAGCTGGTATACTAGCAGAATCAGCAAAGCAAAAAAGTGCCGCTTAAATTTTTCACTCAACAAAAACCAGCTATGCCATTATATACATTACCAATACAGATTGAAGCCAATTCAAGAAAGGAAGCAGAAGAAAAACTGCTGACGTTTATGAAGATCGCAGCAGAACATAAAAAAGTCACTCTAAACGATGTACTCGGCAGCGTGACTAAGTTATGTTCGGAGCTATCCGTGATTGCCCAAAGGCACAATAAAGCAATGCAAGAAATTGAAGAACCCCTCCGTAAGATGAAAGGTTTACGGAATAAATAATTCACTCATGATGTCTTAAACATTCCTTAATTAACAAAGCGGGAAGCACCCTATGCACATTGATAATCAACCTTTTATATCTTTGGTATGAAGAAAAACAGACAAGCAAAGTTCAGCCCTTTAGTGAAAGCCGAACGGACAAAGGAAACTGTACATGATGATATATTTCCTGACAAAGTGCCGCTGGAAAAACTTAGGGCTATATGGAATGACGAACAGGTACAATACAGTGACGAACAGCTTTACAAAATAAGGGAATGGCTGTATGCGCTAACAAGAGTCATCATTCATGTAAAGGAGAAGCAAGCAAACAACAATAAGATCATTGAACTAAAACCAAACGCAAATGAAACAACGGAAAGCAATATTATATGTCCGGGTGAGTACAGACGAGCAAGCTGAGAAAGGTAATAGCCTTGCACATCAGGAAGATATGCTGCGCAAGTACTGTGCTATCAACAACATAGAAATTGCAGGCTTCTATAAAGAGGACTTTTCCGCTAAAACGTTTGAAAGACCAGAGTTCAATAAAATACTTGCCTTCCTCAGGAAAAACAAAGGTGCAGCAGAATTGCTCTTGTTCCTCAAATGGGACCGGTTCTCACGTAATGCGCCGGAAGCTTACAGCATGATTAGCCAGTTGTATAAACTGGGTATAGAGCCACAGGGAATTGAGCAGCCGCTCAACATGGAAATTCCAGAACAAAAGTTCCTGCTTGCATTATACCTCACTGCACCGGAAGTTGAAAATGACCGCAGGGCACTCAATATTACGGCTGGTATGCGTAAAGCAATGAAAGATGGTAGATACATGGGGTCAGCCCCATATGGCTACAAACATGGCCGAAACGATGCCAATAAGCCATGTATTATACCAAGTGTAAAAGAACAGGCATTTGTACAATTGGCATTTGAGATGATGGCAACCGGCAACTATCACATTGAAGAGCTGCGACATATCCTAAACAAAAAGGGAATGCCGTTAAGCCGTACCCGTTTCTGGTGTTTATTGCGCAATCTGGTTTATATCAGCAAGATATTCGTACCAGCCTACAAGCAAGAACCTGAAATGATCGTGAAAGGAACACATGAGCCGATTATTGCCGATGCCCTATTTTATGAAGTACAGGATGTTTTAGAGGGTAGAAAAAGGAACCTGCCTGTTTCTCAATTTTGTCAAAAGGAAGAACTGCCACTAAGAGGGTTCTTGACCTGCTCAAAATGTGGCAAGACTTTAACTGGAAGTGCATCCAAGGGAAGGAGTGCCCGATACTACTATTACCACTGCAAGGGAAGTTGCAAAGAACGTATTAGGGCTGAAGAAGCCAACGAGAAGTTTTACGATCTATTACGATCGGTTAGTCGCAATAAAAAGGTCTTTACCTCCTATGCGCTTATCATGAAGGACTCTAACAAGAAAGACGGACAGGATAAAACGGCAGAACTACAACAAGTGAAGAAGGAACTGGATACCTACCAGAAACGACTGGACAATGCTCAAACGCTCATGCTTGATGGACAGTTGGATACAGCAGAGTATCGTAAGATTAAGTCCAAACTGGAGCCGGAAATTGACAGGTTAGCGGCAAAGGTTTCAACGCTAAGCAGTAATAGCACCAATGAGAAGGATATGATAGAGTTTGGTTTCCATTTTCTCAATAATATTGACGAAGTCTTTACTGAAGCGGATTTGGACAAGAAAAGATACTTTCTCGGTTCGACCTTCCCTGAAAAGTTAGTTTATAAAGATGGCACCTATCGAACCGCAACAGACGACAATGTTCTTATCCTAATAGCTAATACAGGTAAGGGTTTGGGAGAAAAGAAAGAAGGAAGGCGAGAATTATTTCGCCTTCCTTCCCGTAAAGTGGAGCCGGCGGGAGTCGAACCCGCGTCCAAACATATGCCCGATAAGCTTTCTACATGTGTATTCCTGCATTGGTTTTCGGGAGCCGGCCGGGGCAGGACAAACCTACCACCTCCCTATCTGTTTCAGTTTTCATTCTGTACACACAGCAGGCACAGACCTATCCCGTTATTGTTTGATTCGGCGGCGGGGACGACAACAGGCGGCCCTCCCGGCGGCTATAAAGGGTGTCTAATCTCTGATTAGGCAGCCATGGCGTAAGTATTCTCGCCTTATAGATTTTGTGTCTTCAGATTTACGTGCTAATTACACAACGCACGACATGCTTACAGACCCTGCCCTATGCTGTCAAAACCGGTCGGCCCCGGCATTGAGTTGGCAGTTCTCAGTCTACAGTCGGCAGTTGCCCGGGAACGGGCGATTGCCTTGTGATAAACTGCTTTTTAAAGAACTTATGCAAAAGTACGAAAAATGGTCATGAAGCAATTGTTAATTAGTACAGGCTCAGAAAATAGAACACTTTTTATCTATTTGCCAATTGTTAAAAACATGTGCATTTTGACAATGCCGTAACATTCTACCATATACAGCGTATGTTATTTTCAGTAACTTTGATGTAAACCACGTGCTTATGTTTGACGATGATTTTAATGACGACGAATGGGGCCCTTTTGAAGACACCCTGCAGCGCTACGAGGAAGTGAGAAGAGGTCAGTCGGCAACAATACTGGACGAAGAGGAGTTTGAGCGGGTAATAGAGTATTATTTTCAGAACAGTAATGAAGAGCAGGCAATGATAGCCTGCGAAATAGCCAGTACTTACTATCCTTTTTCTGCTTCCATACTATTGCTGAAGGCAGAGATACTTACACAAGCCCAGAAATATGGGCAGGCATTGCGTGTGCTCGATGAGATGGACCAGCACGGCTTCAGCAATATAGATGCTGTATTGCTCCGTGCAGATATACTGATGTCCCAATTCAAGCATCAGCAGGCCGCGCAGTGGCTGGAAGGTCAGGTGGCGTCGTTTGACGGTAAAGAAAAAACCGAGATTCTGCTGGAGCTCTCTGATGTCTATGATGAGAGCGAAGAATTTGATGCTGTATTCAATACCCTGAAACGAATAATAAAAATAGACCGCCGCAATGAAGAGGCACTGCAAAAGCTGTGTTTCTGGGCAGAGTTTACAGAAAGGCTGGATGAAAGTGTGGAGATACATACCCAGCTTACAGACGATGACCCATACAATGCGCTGGCTTGGTTCAATCTGGGGGCAGCGTACCAGGGGCTTAAAATGTACGAAAAGGCTATAGATGCCTATGAGTTTTGTGTGGCTATAGATGAGAAATTTGAGTTTGCTTACCGCAATATGGCCGACGCGTTTATGCGGCTAAAATATTATGAGAAAGCACTGGAGGTGCTGGAAAAACACATGGAAATAGGCAAGCCTGAGGATGTGATTTTCGAGGCCATGGGTTATTGCTGGGAAAAAAGAAAAGACTACAACCGCGCCCGCCAGTTTTACCGTCAGGCCTCGCAGCTAAGCCCGCAGGACGATGGTATTTTTTATAAAATAGGCGAGACCTATACCCGCGAAAAACAGTGGGAAAAAGCTATAAAATCATTTTCTGTAGCCCTGCATCTGGATAAGGAGAATGCATCTTACTGCATGGCTATAGGCAACTGCCTGATGGAGCTGAATGTGAAGAGCGAGGCACTGGTGTGCTACCTGAATGCAGTGCGCCTGAAGCCCGATAACAAAACTACCTGGGTGTCGCTGGTGCGTGGGCTGTATATAGCCGGTTATTACGATGAGGCTATCATGCAGTTGCAGGTAGCTACAGAGCATTGCGGCCAAAAAGGTGATTTTCATTATTTGCATTCAGCATCGCTTTTCGGGCTGGGAAAAGCTAAGGAAGCAATGCTGCTGCTGGAGAAAGCACTGGTAATGGCGCCTGGCAAGGTGAAGTTGTTTACAGAACTGAACCCCGAACTGCTAATGAGAACTGCTGTAACAGAGCTGATAGGTAAGTACAAGAAATCAAAAAAATCCTGATAGCCATTCACCAATAAATTTTCATTTTTTAGCAGACCATATGGGAGAATTGCTCACGGTACTTTTTATTGCAACCGTCTTATTTGTAAGTGGTTTGATTCTTGCTTTTACCGGTGATGATAAGGGTAGAAAAGCCGGAATGATTCTTATAGCTATTGGTCTCATCATTTATCTGGCATGCTGGATGTTTACCCCAAACAATGACAACTTCCGTTTACGCAACGAGACCATCTATTAGCCATGAGCCGACTTATAGCCGCAATACTGCTGTTTATGGCTGTTCCGTTAGTCTCGCTCTCAAGGGGTAAGGATGTGCGGGATATCAGAAAAATGATGGCTGCACAGGTAACCGAATGGAACAAAGGCAATGTAGCAGGCTATATGAAGGGCTACTGGGAAAATGACAGCCTGTTGTTTATAGGCTCCAAAGGGCCTACGTATGGTTATGCAGCTACCCTTGCCCGTTACAAAAAAGCATACCCCGACACCGACCACTCCGGCACACTTACCTCTACCATTACCAGTATCAAAAAACTATCTCACCGATACTACTTTGTGGTAGGCAAGTGGGCACTACAAAGAAAGGCTGGCGATGTGAGCGGCTCTTACACATTGCTCATTCGCAAAATAAAAGGGGAATGGGTGATAGTGGCTGACCATAGTAGCTGAGCACCTTATGCCGCAGGCAAGGTGATGGTGAAAGTGCTTCCTTTGCCGGGCGTGCTGCATACTGCAATAGTTCCATTGTTTGCTGTTACAAACTCGTGACACAGCAGGAGGCCGAGACCTATGCCGGTTTCGCCGGCGGTGCCGTAGGTGTTCCGGCCTGATTTCGCAGCAAATAGTTCTGCCAGCTGTTGCTGATTCATACCCACACCGGTGTCTGTTACAGATAGCGATACCTTGCCGCCGCCGGCAACTGCATCCAGGGTGATGGTGCCGCCATTTCTGGTATACTTTATGGCATTCATTATCAGGTTTCGGATTACAATATCTATGTGCCCGGCATCGCAAAAGGCGAATACTGCTTCTGAGATATTGTTGTTGAGCGTATGTTGTTTTCGGTCTGCTGCATCTTTGAGCAAGTCTATATTTTGCAGCACCAGCTGATACAAATCTGTTTTTGAGGGGCTTACAGCTTTTCCTTCTTTGATGTGCGTTTTAGCCCATAACAATACATTATCGAGCAGCAGATTGAGCGAATTCAACTGCGCATTTATTTCAGGCTTCATCTCTGCATATTCTTCAGGAGAGATGTCCTTGTCGTTGAACATCTGAATAGCTGCAGTGATGGAATTGATAGGTCCACGCAGGTCGTGCGATAGTACCGAAAATGTTTTGTCTTTGAAGCTGTTTAGCTCTTCGAGTTTGGCAGCCTGCTGCAGTATCTCGTGGTTCTGATTGAGTATTTCCGCCTTACTTCTTTTCTCATACAAGCGGCTGCGCCACATCACCACTATAACGATAGACAGCAGTATCATAGCTCCCGCCAGCGACCACGACACTATGCGCTGCTTTTCATTTTTTTCCTTTTGTATTTCTTTCTTTTTCTTCAGCTGCGTAATTTGTTGTTGCTTTTTGGCCAGCTCGTAATCGAACTGTAATTGCTGAATCTTTTTGTAGTTGTTTTCGTTGAACAGGCTGTCGTTGTAAGTGTTATATACCCGGTTATATGCCAGTGCTCTTTTGTAGTCACCATCCTGCTCATACATCTTAGACAATTCGAGGGCGGTTTCCATTATCAGCCTTTTGAGCCTGTTCTCTTTCATTAGCCTGAAAGCTTCGGTAAGGTGAATGATACCTTCCTGTTTTTTGCCCTGACGGTATAGTATTCTCCCCATGCCGGAGTGGGCAGATAAGGTGAAGTTCACCTCCTGCGCCTTCTCATTTCTTGCCAATACCTGCCGGTATGCTGCCAGTGCAAGTTCCGGTTTATCTGAGCTGGTATATACCTCTGCAATGTTTACAAGAAAAACGGTGTTCCAGTAGTCATCGCCCAGTGAATCTGTAAGCGCTACTCCCTTCCTGAAAAGTGACAGCGCTTCGTCATAATCCCCCATCATGCTATACACGATACCAATATTGGCGTAGTTCTGATACACCTCCTGAACATTTGTGGAGTGCGAAAACTCTTTAAGGCTCTTATCTACATACAAACGTGCATTTTTGTAGTCTTTCAACTGGGCATAAACAGTGGCAATATTAGTAAGGCAATTAGAAGCAGCATTCTTTTTACCGCCTTTTTCATAGAGGTCTAGTGCGGCCAGATAATGCTGAAGTGCGGGGGCATAATTGCCCATATCATTGTGAATGTCCGCAAGGTAGTAATGCGCCCTTGCCAGCCTGCTCTTGTTGTCTATGGCTGCCGCTGCGGCTTTCGATAACTCGAAATTGGCTAGTGCTGAGTCGAAGCGGGTTTGCATGTAGTAGTTCAGGCCCAGGTTGTGGTATATCTCATTCAGTTCTTTGGTGGCAGGCAATGTCTCAAAATAGGCCAAAGCACCATTCAGGTTCACCACAGCGGGATCGTACTCATCCCGAAGAATGAGTGCGATACCTATATGCATGCTGCAAAGTGCGGCGCCCTGCCTGAAATGAATAGCGTTGGCAATAGCCATGCCCTGCTCTGCATAAAAAATTATAGAATCAACATTCGTATTTCGGTTTTTGAACTCCCACGCCAATTCAGCATTCAAAAGCACCTTAGTAGTGTCGGGAGTATTTTTTTGTTTGAGTATGTTTCTAAGACTATCCGTCTTTTGCGCAAAGGAGACTATGGGCACTAAAAACAAAACCAGAATTGCTGACAGAACATACTTCCTTTTGCCACACATACTCCATTTCATAGTTATCTTTATAAGTAAGGGAACCAAATAATCAGCAAATAAACTGCTATATACCCAGCAATAGATGCCATTCTATTGGTTTTTACAAAAGTATAATAATAAAAAGCAAATAATGAACCTTTCACTCCTTGCCGACTCAAAGAACCCTCATTGTTTAATATACCTCATACCACTAAAAATAACTTACATCATGTCTGAAGAAAGGGAATTGCAAAAATGCGCCCTGATCCCAGTTCGCTTGATGGTTTAATATCACCATTGAACACTTTTACAAATATCGATGTATTTATAGCCGGAATCACAAAAAATAAAAACAGAAGCTGGTATGCTGTGGTCTACTTTAGGTTGTTTCCGTTGAACAATTTCAGACAGGTCTGTTTTGCATTTATGAAGTAATTAGCTCGTGAATTTGACTTTTTGTCCTGGAAGCGTATGTCAACGACGGTTTGTAGAAAATTATTTAGCTCTATATTTCATCATTTAGTCCTTTTATCGGCTTAAAACGGAGACTACAATACATTGCATTAATGAAAATATCTACAAAATTTGGATAGGGCTTTATTTTTTTATATTAAATCATATCTTTGCACCCCTTACAAGGCATGGGTTTCCTATGCCATTGTGATATTTTTTAAATTTTTACATATATTATTTCAATAATAACCTATGCATTTAAAAGGTCTGATAAAGTTTTTTACAGTGATGCTTATCCTTATTTCGCTGTACCAGCTTTCTTTAACGTTTATAGTCCGTAATGAGGAGAAGAGTATGCGGGAAAAAGCCAGGCGCCAGGCGCTGGCAGAAAGCCCTTCGGCCACCGGAACCGACCTTGAAAAACTGAGCAATAAGTATTATCAGTCTATAGCAGATAGTATGCAGGGCGAAGTGATATTCAATGCCCTAATCAAGAAGTATACCTATCAGGCTGCTAAGGCTGAAGAGTTGAGTCTGGGCCTGGACCTGCAGGGTGGTATGAGTGTAACCCTTGAGGTAAGCCTTGATGATCTGGTACGTTCTATGTCGAACAATCCGCGTGATGCCGCTTTAAACAAAGCTATTGCTGATGCAAATATTGCGAAAGCAAACAGCGAAGCAAACTTTATCACTTTGTTTGGTGAGATTTTCGAGCGCCAGAATGCGGGTGTAAAGCTTTCTTACCTTTTTACCAAGCCATCTGAAAAAGACATCACGCTCAATTCCTCTAATCAGGATGTGATAGCTAAACTGAATAGGGAGTCGAAAGCGGCCATCAATCGTACACACCATGTGTTGCAGACACGTATTGATAAGTTTGGTGTAGCCAATCCGAATGTGAACCTTGATGAGAAGAAAGGTATCATTACAGTAGAGCTGGCAGGTGTGCAAAACCCGGAGCGTGTGCGTGCCTACCTTCAGGCAACTGCAAAACTCCAGTTTTTCGAAACTTATTCTAATCAGGAAATAGGACCAATGATAGGTGCTGCCAACAAGCCGCTATATAACTACCTGTCTGGTATAAAAGAAGAAGATACTACTGCCACAACTGATTCTGCAGCTACTGCAGGCGCTTCTACCGACTCTGCAACTACCAAGAGCGATACTGCAAATCTTGCCAATGTACTTTCAGGTGGTAAATCTACCCCAGCAGCAGGTGACTCTACCGCACAAAGAGAGAATCAGGCAAAGGAAAACCCGCTGAGCATGCTGATAATGCCAAATGGCACTGTTGAAGACGGATACTTCGCCAGCCCTGTAGTAGGATATGTAGCCAGAAAAGATACAGCTAAGGTTAATAGATACCTGTCGCTTGATGTACTTAAAAACAAATTCCCTTCTAACATCAAGTTCCTTTATGGACCCGGTGATAAAACGAAAGGTAAAGATCCAAATGGTATCATGCCATTATATGCTATCAAAATGGCACCGGGTGGTGTAGCAAGACTGGAAGGCGAGCATATTACCGGTGCACGTGCCGACTATAGCTCTATGACCGGACAGCCAAACGTAAGCATGGAAATGGATATGACCGGTGCACGTATCTGGAAAGATATGACCGGCCGTAACGTAGGAAAATATGTAGCTGTAGTACTTGATGATAAAGTATACTCCTGCCCACGTGTAGAAAACGAAATTGCGAGCGGTAACACCGAAATATCAGGTTCTTTTTCTCCTGAGGAAGCGGAAGACCTTGCAAATATCCTTAAGTCGGGTAAACTGCCGGCACCTGCGCACATTGTACAGGAGCAGGTAGTAGGTCCTACACTGGGTGTAGAGAACATTGATAAAGGTATGTTCTCTCTTTTGCTGTCATTCATAGTAATATTCGTACTGATGCTGGTTTATTACAACACAGGCGGTATGGTTGCAGATATTGCGCTTATCCTTAACCTGGTATTCACGGTAGGTGTACTATCAGCATTGCACGCTACACTTACTATGGCTGGTATAGCAGGTCTGGTACTCACAGTAGGTATGGCGGTGGATACAAACGTTATCATCTTTGAGCGTATAAAAGAAGAACTTGCCGGTGGCAAGAGTTATTCGCAGGCGGTTGCTGATGGTTACAAACGTTCTTATGCACCTGTACTTGATGGTCACGTAACGATACTTATCACGGCTATCATACTGTTTATATTTGGTCTTGGTCCTGTACGTGGCTTTGCAACTACACAGATCATTGGTATTCTGTTATCTCTGTTTTGTGGTATTCTGGTTTCACGCCTTATTACAGACATTTACACTAAGCGTGAGCGTCACTTCAATTACTTCACCGGATTGTCTAAAACAATCTTCCGTAAAGCACATGTAGATTTCGTAGGCATGCGTAAGTATACCTATATGATTTCTATAGCAGTACTGATAATGGGTGTGAGCACCATCTTTACCGGGTTCGACTATGGAGTAGAGTTTAACGGTGGACGTAGCTATACCATTAAGTTTGATCAGAAATTCACATCTGAGCATGTACGTGAAAAACTGCATAATTACTTTGGTGAGTTCCCGATTGTAAAAACTATTGGAACTAATAACACACTCAACATCACTACCTCTTATCTGATTACCAAGCCTGGTCAGGGAGTAGAGCAGGAAGTAACTAAAAAGCTGTATGAAGGTGCTACCAAAGAAGGTCTGGTACCCGCAGGTACTACAGAAGAGCAGTTCAAATCAAAGTATATTCAGAGCTCGCAGACTGTATTGCCTACCATATCAGACGATTTGAAGAAGGGCGCTGTACAGGCTACAATAATTTCGCTTATAGCCATCTTCCTTTACATCCTGCTTCGTTTCCGCAAATGGCAGTACTCTCTGGGAACGGTTGTGTCTTTGTTGCATGATGTTTGTGTAACGCTGGCAGTGTTCTCTTATTTCCGTGGCATTGTACCTTTCGCCCTGGAGATAGATCAGCACTTCATTGCAGCGGTGCTTACCGTTATAGGTTTCTCAATGAATGATACGGTTATCGTTTTTGACCGTATCCGCGAATACTTCAGAAAGACACCAAATGGTAACAAGAAAGAAGTAATCAACAGTGCGATTAATGATACACTGAGCCGTACCATTATGACATCTTTCACTGTGTTTGTTACTGTTCTTATCCTCTTCATATTTGGTGGTGAGGCTACCCGTGGTTTTGCATTCGCAATGCTGATAGGTGTAGTTACCGGTACTTACTCCTCTATATTTGTTGCGGCGCCAGTACTTGTAGATATGGACAAGAGCGACAGACTAGGTAACGAAGTAGACCACGAAGCACGTGTAGAAGAACTGAAAAAACTCGCTTAATACCTGATTTCAGATAATTTCGTCAATCCCGTTCCGGCACACCGGAACGGGATTTTTGCTGGTATCTTTTCCCTACTTTTGCAATGCTATGAAAACATTTCTAGAGCATCTGGGCAAAATCGTGATGATGGTAAAGGGCGGTTTTCGCAGACCAGAGAATGCCCGTGTGTACTGGATAGAATTCATGGCTCAGTGCAACGACATTGGCATCCGGTCATTGCCCATAGTACTCATCATTTCCGTTTTTCTGGGAATGGTACTCACCATACAGACTTCTTACCAGCTGGTAAGCTCCTGGATACCAAAGACAGTAGTTGCCTCCATAGTACGGGATTCTACCATCCTGGAACTTTCGCCTACTGTAATATGCATAGTGCTGGCAGGCGTTGTAGGCTCAAAAATCGCGTCAGAATTGGGTAATATGCGCGTGAGTGAGCAAATAGATGCATTGGAGATAATGGGTATCAACACAAAGACTTATCTGGTGCTGCCTAAAATAGTTGCGGCCATGATCATGGTGCCCACATTGATTGTAGTATCTATAGCGGTGAGTATATGGGGTGGCTATATAGCGGGTATGTTCTCTAACATACTCACCAAGCAACAGTTTTTTCAGGGACTTACCATGGGCTTTCTCCCTTACAATCTATTCTTCGCCATGATAAAGGCATTTGTCTTTTCTCTGATTATCTCTATCATACCTTCTTACTACGGATATTATGTGCAGGGCGGTGCCCTGGAGATAGGTCGGGCATCTACAACATCGGTAATAGTAAGCTGTATTCTTATACTGTGTGCTGACTACGGCCTGTCTATCCTTCTTCTCTGATATTACCATTCTCTTTACTGATACGTGAAAAATACCCTTCTAAATTGGGTGTTTTTCATTGGTGCAAGCTTCCATTCCTGCCCCACTTTTGTATTACACAAAAGAACACCGGCAAGCTGAAAACGGGTATCAAAGAGTAGGCACAATAAAACTCCCTTAAGATGATTATTACTATCATTGTATTACGGATACTATACTGGGTAAAACGCTCAAAAAAGAACTACAAAAACGTAGCATGTAACATAGTGTAACTAATTGCCAACACTTGTTATATTTATACTCTATTCTTTTCAGGCAAAATCTAAAAAACAATGTCCTATTCGCGCGACACTAAATACCTGCATCCTTATATTGCAAAGCAACTTACTGCTATAATGGGTGCTATCAATGCCAAATTACCGGCCGGTCACTCTGCCAAAGTAATATCGGTGCACCGCACACCAGCCGACCAGTTTGCGTTGTTCAAACAAGGCAGAACATTCAGAAACGGCACCTGGGTGAAAACCGGAGCAGTAGTAACCAACCTGGACGGATATGTGAAACAGTCGCGACATAATAACCTGCCGGCAACGGCATTGGATATAGGTATATTTAACGGCAGCACCTATCTGGGAGACAGCCGATTATACCAACATGTGAAGGAAGGTAAAAAATTTGGTCTTGAGTGGGGTGGCGACTGGAGTAGCTTTAAAGATCAGCCACACCTGGAAATACCAACCAACAAATTTTTCAAAAGCAATATCATCAAAGACAGTGGGTATGTGTGGCAACAATATCTGGTAAAGGCCGGCACCTATAAGGGTGTGCTTGACGGCATATTCGGCCCCGGCTCGCTAAAGGCACTAAAAGAGGCTACCGGAGAAACCGAACGCAACCTCAAAGCATGGGATAAGCTCTATGCCAAGTTTGGTGTACTGTAGTAACTCCGGGTCATGATTATTCTATCCTACACCCCCACCGTATAATATACACAAGTAGTAACGAAATTTCGGAAGAATGGAATCCAGGACAATAGTGGGGTTTGCTTGCGGGGTGTGAGGCCGAACTTATACTTGTATATGGGATTGATAAGGTAATGTGCTTTGTTTTTTACCTTAAGACCACTATCCTTCACTATTCGCTCAAAACGCTCTATGGTAATTTGGGTATCCTTTATTTCCATCAGCTCCTTTATTACCAGCTCATGCTCACCGGCGAGTTTCAGCATAGCTCCGTATATTGGGCGGGGTAAAATATGATACCAGGGCAGTACACTTGCCCACTTTTTGCGGCATACCTGCTGGTGTCCGCCAAATGGCATATACCAAGGTGGAAAACCAAAAAATATCTGTCCGCCGGGCTTCAGAAAATTCTTGAGGTAGGGAACAAATTTCTCCTGCTCCGGCACGTGCTCTATTACGTCTTTGAGAATAATGATATCGAACTTGCCCCTGAAACGAGCAAGAAAATCAGCATCATAAATATTCTGGCAGAGTAGCTCTACCATACCTGCGGCAACCTCTTTGTGCAGAAACCCTTTAGCAAGGTCTATGCGCTCCTGAGCGAGGTCTACCCCCACGCACCTGCAGCCCCGCTCTATGAATGGCAACAACACACCTCCCTCGGCCGTACCTACCTCAAACACAGTAGTAGCCGGTGTAAGCGGTTGTGTAGTCTCTATAAAAGGCAGTACATAAGACAATGAATTGTCCACCTGCTGGTCGAAGCGGACTTTGTCGTCCAAGTGTTGTTTGAGGGCCAATACTTATTCTTTTGTGGGTAAATTTAGTGCCTTATAGCTCAACTAGGCACACTTGCAGAAAAAATTTGCTTTTGATTGCCAATTGTTAGTCTTTTCAGGCAGCATTATAACTGCCGGTGTCTTACTTTTTCAGCTCTTTAGCTGCTTCTTCCAGTACAGATAATTGTATCCTTATGCTTTCGTGGTGAATTTTTTCATACAGCTCCACGATGAATTCTCTGGTCAATCCGTGAATACTGCCCCTGTCGCTGCGGGTTTCTACTATCTCACGCCAGCGTGCCGGCTGGTAGGCGGTCATATTGCAGAGTTTTTTTACTGCACCCATTTGCCCGCTCAGCTCCATGCGGCGTGCCACCAGGTCTATTATCTCCGCATCTGTACTGTCCATCAGCTGGCGCAGGTATTCCAGTTGCTCCTGCCCACTCATATCGTGTGTATGCTCCTGCCGCACTACAAGCCCACTTAGTATCTGCTGTAGCTGTGCCGGTGTAACCTGCTGTGCTGCGTCGCTCCATGCCTCGTCGGGTTGATGGTGGGTTTCTATCATCAGTCCGTCAAAGTGCATGTCCATTGCCTTTTGTGCCACCTCCCCTATCCTATCCCGGCTGCCGGTAATGTGGCTGGGGTCGCATATCATGGTGAGCTGTGGCTTGCGTCTTTTCAGCTCTATAGGGATGGGCCAGTTGGGCTGATTGCGGTAGCCGGCAGCAGCTGTATAGCCCGAAAAACCACGGTGAATGGCGGCAACACTCGTTATACCTGCCTGCTCAAAACGCTCTATCGCGCCCTGCCACAGGTTCACATCGGGGTTTACGGGGTTTTTTACCATTACAGGTATGTCTACACCTTTAAGTGCATCGGCAAGGCGCTGCACCTGAAAGGGGTTTACTACTGTACGAGCCCCTATCCACAGCACATCTATGCCATGTTTCAGTGCCAGCTCCACATGCTCCGGTTCTGCAACTTCGGTAGTTACAGGTAGCTTGTATAGTTCTTTAGCCTCCTGTAGCCATGCCAGTGCTACAGCACCATTGCCCTCAAACGAACCCGGCCTGGTGCGTGGTTTCCACACACCTGCGCGCATCAGGTGCACATTCATACCGGCAAGCGTGGCAGCCATATTCAGCACCTGCTCTCTGGTCTCTGCACTACATGGTCCGGCTACAATATATGGTCTGGCTGTTTTGAAATAGGACATATGGCAAAGGTAATACCAATGCGCATTATGTAACGCGCATTGGGAGGCTTTCAGTAATTTTTAGCACTTCGCAATAATGATTGTCAGGTCTACTTAGTCTTAGCCAACATCGCATCCTTACTTAATAGCATAGCGCACACCCAAGTACAGCTCCCGGCCTCTTACGGGCCCCCATACTGACGAGAGGTCGAAGTAGGGACCAAAAGGATTTTCGGCACTGATGATAGGATTTGGCTGGCGGTAGTTGGTTAGGTTTTCGCAACCGGCATATATCTCCAGTGTTTTCCACCTGAATGTTCCCTGTACATTGTAGGTAATATAGGGCACAGAATACAACGGTCGCTGATAGGGCGCCGGATTGCTGCGGGTATCAGGCAGGCGCATCCTGTCGAACCAATGCGTGTTTACATCGGCCTGCCACTTATTGTCCTTGGTGCGGTAAGAAAGTGCGGTCATAGCACGGTTTACAGGATTAAAAGGGATACTATTTTTAGTGCCGTTTTCTATCCTATACACATCCAGATAATTGTAGGCTGTTCTGAATTCCAGCTGTTTGAAGAACACAAAGGAAGCCTCGAGCTGCAGCCCGTTTGACCGGGAAGTGCCCTCAAAATTTCTAATGATTGCCTTTCGGGGGTCAGCATCATAATCAGGGAAAAACTGATTGGTGAAATGGGTGCTGTAGAAATCTCCGCTCAGCGTACCTGTGGTTTTGCCAGCGGTGAAGCGGTAGGTATGACTAAGCCCCCAGTTAAATGCAGCCTCGGGTTTCAGGGTTTCTGCAAACACTATATCACGCGAGCTCACCAGCAGGTTTATCTGCTCGCTAAACAGATTGACCTGCCGCCAACCGGTACCTGCCGATGCCCGTAGTGTATGCTTACTGTTGATGGCATACTTCAGCATAGAGCGTGGGGTGAAGTAAGTACCCCAGCGCTGGTGATTATCTAGTCTTGCGCCATTTATCATAATGACTTTGTCGTCGTACCAGTGAAATGTATTCTCTGCAAAGACACCCGGCACGCGCAGCTTCGTATAGTAGTTGCCTGCAAAGGTTCTGAGCAACGTGGTATCTGTAAACCGTATAGTCTCATTCACATCCAGATAGCGGTAGCTGATACCGTACTTAAGCAGGTGTTTATCGCGCCACAACCACTCATGTTGCAGGTTCATATATCCGCTTGTTTGCTTAGCCACATAGCCGGTAGTGCCAAACCATGAACGCTGGTCGTGAAGAAAACCCGACGCAGTCAAAACCACAGCGTGGTCATCATTGATACGATAGGCTGTCTTTACATACGCTTCGGGCTGAGTGTAGTGTACACACTGTCCGTATACTGCAGTATTGCCTTCCTCCGATTCCGGACCATATCCTGTTTGTCCGCCTATTCTTCTTTCATTCACTACCCGCAGTCCCACCTGCATAGAGAAGCCCTTTTCTCTATCGTTGCCATACTTCCATTTGTTGAAAGCCATGTAGCGTGTGAGCAACGGCAGGTCCATAAATCCATCTTTATTACCATCAACTTTTCCAGCAGGTTGCACCATGTGAATTGCCAGCAATGAATGCCACTTTTTGTTTTTGCCCAATGCCTGCGATAGGTTGGTATTCAAATGCTTTTCGCCAAAGCTGTTTATGTATCCATTGAGCAGCAATCTATCTGTATTATCGGGCTGCCGGCTCTCCAGATTTATCTGTCCGCTGATGCTCTCATAGCCTTGCAAGACAGAGGTGGTGCCCTTTGAGACATAAATATTATTGACCACCGTGCCCGGATAGGTACTGATACCATAAGTGTAGCTCAGGCCCTGCACCATAGGCATACCGTCAAACAACACCTGATTGTATACACCCGACAGCCCCAGTATCCGCAGTTCCTGTGCATTGGTCACCACATTAGTGGTCTGTGGCTGCACCGATGCCTGTGTACCAAAACACCCTGCCAGATCGCAACAGGCTGCCTTAGACAGTTCCCGCTGGTTGATAATCTCTGTTTGCCCTACACTCAGGCTCGATATGTATGCACCGCTTTTGTCGGTGATGGTGACTGTGCCCAGTTCTTTCTCGTTCTTGCGCAGCACTATGCTTATGTATGTTTTGTCGCCCACCACTATGGTGTCGGCTATAAATCCCATATTAGTAGCAATAATGCGCCTGTCTGTAATACCCGCCAGCGGCAGCTCAAACACGCCATTCTCATTGGCAAAGGCAGCCGTTTCAGTGCCTATCCAGCGCACAGTGCCGCCGGGCAATATCTCCTTGCCGGCACCTGCTTCTCCAAACAATTTCCCTTTTACGCTTTGCGCAAAAACCGGCAGGGAAAGGAAAAACAGGCAGGCTATAATGGATAGCCTCATAGTCTGTCTTTTTTACGTGTGTTTTCCCTCTTCACCTTGTAGGGTGTTTCGTCTTTGTTGTCGCAGCCGGGTGTAGACTCTATGTTTTTTTCTATAAGCTCCTGATTAGTGATGGAAGAATGATAAGTAACTGTAAACACAGAAGTCCCGGAGCTGATGTCTGTAAAAGTTACTTCGTCTATCCCATCCTGGTTAATCAACCTCTTTTTAATGGTAGGCATGTCGTTATTGCAATGCAGGTTTTTGACCTTTATCTGCACCTTTTTTATACTGTCTATGCTTGTTTGTGCAGCTGCTTTCTGTGTATAAAATGCAGCAGCTACTACTATGATTATATATGTAATCAGGTTTTTCATTTTTATGAGTTTTTTATAGTTGCCAGGCGATGTTGCGGATGAAACCACAGCAACATAAGTGAACACCAGCAGAATATGGATGATGTAATAATAAATGATAGTGCTACAGCAAGGTGCAGCACTGTAGACTTACAGTAAATTGATTGGAATTAAGCAACTCTGGGAGGTTGCCAGAAACCTGAAACGGGCTCGTCTGCCACATCTTCAGACAGTACACCCCAGTTGACCAATATAACAGGTGCTACATAGGTAGGCACAAATGACAATTGATGGGGTATAACAATACAAAATGCGCAACAGCCACACTCATGAAATGGATTGCACACACTGTTACATTCATCATCATGACTCCCGGTAGACTCTTGCTGACCGGCATCCTCATTGCAGGCAACACTGCTGCAACAGGCATTAGACGATGAAACATCGGCACATACCGGCTGTACTGACAGTGTCAGTACCAAAAAAGCCAATAAGGTGCACAGAAATTTCACAGAACAAATATAGCACTTATTTGGCTTATACAACTTATTATAAATGTTATTGCCCCTGCCGCGAGGTCACTTTAACAGTTTCATCAACTTCTTAATTTCTCCCTGATTGTAAGGATGGTTGATGGATTCATACAAGTCTTCCTTTTCTTTCTGGGTAAGATGGAAGTTGAGGGCGGCGGTTTTTTTAAATTCCTTCGGTATATACTGAAGGGTAATGAACGATAGCTTTCCATCAACATAGGCAGGGGCAAAGTCCTTGACATAGTTGTATCCGTAAGACTGAAAAGCCTCCCATTTGTTCTGTATCACAAAAAGCGGGTCGGCAACCATGCTGCCCAGAGAGGTCTGGTCGGTATTGCCGCTCACATCATTTTCACGTGTGTCCCTTATCTCCAGGAATACAGTTTCACTGGTATTGTTTTTTAGCCAATCCCGCAGCACATGCAGGTAACGGCTGGCTACCTGTACCCCAAAGTTATCACGGAGGCCGGCATCCATTATGTTCATTCGGGGATTAGAAGGGAGCCGCACCACCGGAAGAATATAAGGGAAAGTAGCATTCATGCGCAGGGCAGAGGTCAGCTTAAGTTCTTTAGCGTTTTGCTCCGGAAAGAAGGCGCAAAAATCTACAGCGTCTATAGGTGGTGCAGGCAGGTTGAGCGAGTATTCAGGCTGTGTGAGGTAAGCCACAGGCTGGTTGCAAATCATCAGTTTGCGACCGTCATTTACTATAGTGCCGTTGATGATGAGCTGGGGTATGATTCCGTTTTCTTCCCGCTCGCTGAAGTAGCCAATGGGTTTATCCAAAATTCCATCAGTATTGCGGGTCATTTCGTGCTCCATTGCATAGCCACGGTCGGTGGTATAACTGTGACCGGCAATAGTAATTTTATTGAATGGCGATATCATGTCGATGCTGGCAAACGAAAAAACAATAGCATTGAGCAAGTCTTTGCCGATATTATCCTGATAAGTACTCAGATAGGGATTGAGCAGAAGCCCACGCTCGTGTGCCGCATGTATATTGCGCCAATATGCAGCACCTATCATCCCGCCCGATGCACCCGTTATCATTACGGTATTATTGAACAGCCTGCCGCCGGATAGACTATCGGCATACTGCAGCGCCCTAAAAGTCCAGTATGCCGAGCGGGAGCCGCCACCACTTACTGTTATGACCACCAGCGGCGGTTTAGTACTGTCAGGTGCTACCCTTGCCTTCCACTTATTCAACCTTTTTTCTTCGGTGCGCCTGTCAGAGTTGTAGCGAACTGTAGTGAACAGGCTACGTAATGTTTTATAATGATATACCTGCTCCAGCGACTTGTGATAGTCAAGACCGTATGCAATGCTGCGCAGGTCAAACACCTTGTACTGAACCAATGTGGAAAGGAATAAAACAAACACTATCCACCCAATAGCTTCCCAGCTTTTCAGAAAGTACTTGAAAGCACCTACCAGCCCCATGATAATGGAAAATAACAACAGAAACCCGGCTCCCGCAGGCACCCTCATTAAGGGGCTCTTTATAAATATCCCCATCACCAGCAGCAATACGTAAGCTATGAACGTAGCAAATACAACATTACGGTGATGCCGTTGCAGCACCGTTTTCATCATCAGCGGTTGCAGCCGGCTCAACATATCATTGTGCTCTAGTTTGAACTTGGCAGAGATAAATGACTTGGCAGGAATCACATCAATTTCATAGTCGAAATTATCGTGCGGTAGCTGCCCGCTCAGGTTATTAACCGGCGCTGTAAGTTTGGAAAAAGTATTTTTAAAAAAATCGCGGCTTACCCTGAAAAAATAGGCAAATGATATCAGCAGAATCACAAAGAAACCAATGTAAAAACCAAGCTGCAACAGGATTATATTAGTGACTGATGTATGCTCATCGTACCACTGAAACCGGATACAAACCACCGAATAATAAACAAGGAAGGCAAGAGGAATAATAGAATTGTTGTATACATAGACCACAAAAGCATGCCTGGTGGCGCCCATATAGGGAATACGTTTTGCATGTATGATAAAGGTAGTAATGTGCCACATCATCATAAACACACACATGGCACAGCCTACAAGAAACATACTAAGATAGCTGATTTCGCCAAGGTACTCAGGGGCAAGAAACAAAGACGATGCACCAAAATTAGATGCAAAATCACCACTTAGTATTAAAAGGAGTATCACCCAAAACGCAAGCAGCATCTGATACCTGCGAAAGTGAAGCAGCAGCAACTGAACAGGTAAAAAATAATAGATTCTTTTCAGGAAATGGCGCATATTGAGCTACCTGTTTGAAGTTCAAGCTACACAAATTTTATGAAAGAGGTGTTTTACCTGATTTACAGTAACATATAACGTGATGACTGTAGCGATGGTTACTGCTCTGACAAGCGCAGGACAAAATAATGAAACCAGGACTAGGAGTTAATAGCCATTAATATCAGGCTACCTGCTTTTGTTCTACTACTGTGTAGGTGTAGGTGATATTCTTACCATCTACCTTGAACGTTACTTCCACTTCTTCAGGACGAAAAAGATTGTTAATACGATTTGCCAGTTTTTTGAACAAAATTGCTACAGACGACCTGAAGGAGCCGGCAGTAAAGTGGTATCTGCT
>JAIOYR010000142.1 GCA_021740995.1 Taibaiella sp. | reverse complement strand
ATCAGGCTCATCAGCGCATTTGCAGTTGCTATGATGAGCGCAGTTATAAATGACAGCAGACTTGGGGAGTCGTTCTTGGTGTTTAGCAAAGACATGCTACTAAGTTAGAAGAAAAGAATAAAATCCCTGAAAATAATATTCATGGGGTCTTTGCCGCCAGTCTGCATCCAGCATGTTGTTGGACTCTTATAGTATTACAGGGCCGCTAAGGCATCTCAAACTTGTAGCCTACACCTTTTACAGTGGTAATAAGGTCAATACCTGCCTTCTGGCGTATTTTACGAATGTGTACATCTATGGTACGGTCACCAACTATGACATCGGTACCCCATACACGCTGCAGAATCTCGTTTCTCAGAAATACCCGGCCCGGCTTAGATGCAAGTAGTGAAAGCAATTCAAACTCTTTCTTTGCCAGTACAATTTCGTGACTTTTATAAGTGACAGTGAATTTAGTCTTGTTAATCTCCAGGTCGCCAAACGTTTGTTTCTGATCCTGATCTTCATCCTTTCTGAATCGCCTCAAAGCAGAGCCAATTCTTGTGACAAGTAGCTCAGGTTTTATTGGCTTTGTGATGTAGTCATCGGCCCCAATCTTCAACCCTTCAATTTCGTATTTCTCGTCATTGAGTGCTGTGAGGAAAATGATAGCCGTATCATCAAATTCTGGCATATTGCGCAATTCCTTAATTGTCTCAATACCGTCTTTGTTGGGCATCATTATATCAAGCAATATCAGGTTGGGTCTGAAGTCTTTTGCTTTCCTTATAGCTTCGACACCGTCGCGCGCTGCAGCAATCAGATAACCCTTGCTTTTCAAATTATAACTGATGAACTCTACAATATCTGGTTCATCATCTACTACTAGTATTTTACCCGGGAACACTTCCATAATTCTCGCTAAAGTCTGTGCAATATTAGGACACACTAGGGTAACTAAAAAGGAAAAGGCATTATGTAATTGTTAACTGAATAGCGTACTCCCCAAATGCAAAGCGGTACTGACTGTTGTCACTACCGCTTGCATTTTTTAATCATATCAGTATCTTATTTGAGTATTACTTCCCCTTTCCCAATTGTATACCCATCATTGTATATCTCAATCTTATAAGCACCTCTTACATAGTCCCCTTCCTGATTCCAGTCTACGATTATGTTTTTCATAGGTTGGTTTTGTGTCAGTGGTATGCTTTTTGATAGCGTGTAGGACAAGTGATCTCCCTTAGTAGTCGTCATCATACCAGACCCATTCACAGGGTTGCTCAGTGTAGTAGCGTCGGGTGCAATTATGCGCATGTACACCAACTTGGTGCCACTTTCTGCAATCCGGTTTTCATCTATATCAAATGTCACACGGAGTACGTCTGCCCTCTTTGCTTTTTTTGTTTCTTTTTCCTTTCCGTTGCGTTTCAGATGTAGTGCTTCCATACGAATGTTGGAGGCATGCAGCACAGATGCCAGTTGCTTGATCGCAATATTCTGTGTGACTGTGGAGTCGCGCTCTTGTGTAAGCACTTTGTTCTGGCCGGTCAATACTGTGTTTTCTTTCTCCAGTTCTGCAATACGAGCCTCATACTCGCGGGTTTTGTCTGAAAGACTGGCTATCAATGCTTTTGCTTCTTTCAGCTCTGCATCACTAGCATTTTTCCTGCTCAGTATAGACCTTATTTTTGACTGCAGATTTTTCAGCGCTTCTCTGTCTCCGCGCATCATGCTGTCCATCTCTGCATTTTGCGATACCAGCTGATCTATCTTTGCAGATGCGGCATCGAAATCGGCTTGCAAAGCATTCTGCTCTGTATTGAGCGAATCTATTTTCTGCTGTTGCAGATGCTGGTCGGCAGCATTAGATTCAGCCATCTGACTCTTGCTCATAAACAGGTAAATACAACCTGCCAGCAATATCAGTATCACCACCCAGTATGCAATAGAATTGTTTTTCTTTGGCTGCATATTTTTAGGTGGGTCTTGTGGTGTAATTTGATTAATTTGGCTCATGCTTTTCAGTGATTTTGAAGGAAAGTTGTAATTATTTTGCAAATATAGTCTACAAATCTATATAATGGAACAGTTCAGCGGCATTTTGTTTATTGATATTGAGACTGTACCTGTGCAACCAGATTTCAATGCATTGCCAGAAGGAATGCAGCATGAATGGACCCGTAAAGCCAAACTGATAAGAAACCTGCCCGAACCCGTTGACCCTGCTGTTTTGTTTGCCGACAGAGCAGGCATTTATTCAGAGTTCGCCAAGGTAGTCTGCATAAGCTTTGGTACCATATCCAGTGACGATGGGGCATGGAAGATAAGATTGAAATCTCTGGCAGATGAAGACGAGAAGAAGATACTAGTTGGCTTTACGCGAATTCTGGAAAGAATGGTGGCCATATACAAGGACATCAAGTTTTGTGGACACAATATCAAAGAGTTTGATATCCCGTTTATTTGCCGAAGATACCTGATCAATGGTATTCAGTTACCACCATGCCTTCAGTTGTCCGGGAAAAAGCCCTGGGAAATAACCCATCTGGATACGCTGGAAATGTGGAAATTTGGAGATAACAAGAACTTTACTTCATTATCACTGCTTTCAGAGGTGTTTGGTATCCCTTCGCCCAAATCTGACATTGATGGTAGTCAGGTAGGACGGGTGTATTGGGAAGAACACGATCTGGCGCGCATCAGCCGATACTGTGTGCTGGATGTATATACCACCGCTATGGTGTATTTGCGGCTGCGGGGGATTATAGGACTTGACCTCCAACCAGTATACCTTGACGCATAAAACCGATTTCGTAGCTAACGGTGCTTATTTGTCTCATGCTGTACAGAGGTTGTGCGTTGTGTAGCTAACTAACTGTATGCGTGGCGTTTACTCGCTTTGGGCATGACTAGGGCGGGAATGAAGACGTTTGTTCAGACAATATAAGGAAGCGTTCAGCCAACTTATAGTTAGTATTGTCTGTCTTACTAAGTATAATCCCGATACTCAGTGCTGCTGAGTGCCAATAAGTTCCGAAAAGTTTTTAAAAATCTTTATCTTGCAACTTCAGAAAAATTAAAATTCAAGTTATGCATCAACGTTGGACTCACGTTTTTTTATCATTGCTGGCATCATCACTGCTATTCGTTTCCTGCAAGAAGGAATATAGCCCCGATGAAACGTTACCTGTATCCTACTCACCATCTGTAGTCGTAGCCAGTAATAACCAGGTAGTATATGCCATCAATCCTACTTCAGGGGTCAAGAACTGGGAACTGGGCCTGCCTTGCCCTATTATTGCGTCGCCCGTGGTTTACAATGGTAGCGTATATATTTGTTCGTCAGACAGGGATACTGTGTATAAGTTGAATGGAAAGACGGGTCAGATCACTAAAAGAATCTCATTTTACGGAGGTAATATTGGTATAAAAGGTACTCCTATCGTTGACGGTCAGTTTATCTATGTGCCCTCGCTCAGCGGTACAATGTTTGTTATAGATACCGGTACCTATGAAACAAAGTGGACTTTCGCTACCGATGGTCCGCTGGAAGCGTCTCCTACCATCCACAACGATAAACTATACTTCGCCAGCACCGCAGGAACTGTATATTGTCTGGAGAAGACAAGTGGGGGATCTACACCGTCGGCAGTCTGGACACTTAATTTGCCTGGTGCATCTTTCGTGTCTTCACCAGCAGTTGGCGATCCATACCTCTATATAGGTAGCCTTACCGATAGTAATATGTACTGCATCTATCTCGAAGTACCCAACACAACTACCACAGGTATCATGCGTTGGAAATTCAAGACTCAGGGTGGTATCCGTAGCTCCCCCGCAGCTTATGCCGGAACCTGTATCTTTGGTTGCAACGATTTCAGAGTGTATTGCCTGGATACTACAATCGATATTCCTATGGGTATCACTGTACCTGAAGTACGCTGGATAGACAGTATGCATTCCGAGGTTACTTCGTCGCCTTTTGCATACAATCAGGTCGTTTATGTGGGTTGTAAAGACTATCGTATTTATGCCATGAAGATTATCAATGGCGCGGTGAAATGGTCGTTCTCATCAAACGGTATAATTACTTCAAGTCCGGTAGCATACAATGGTATGGTTTATATAGGTAGTTACGACAAATACCTTTATGGGCTTGACACGGCACGTGGTACCCTTAAATGGAAGACCAACATCAATGGCCAGATTGACTGTTCACCGGCAGTCGATGATCTTACAAAGTTGAAGGGCTACAATAGTCAGGTCAGTGGACTAACGAACTGACGGGTCAAACATAAAATTTAATTGAAAACAGGAGTTGCTATATACCGCAGCTCCTGTTTTTTTTAGTGTGTAGTTGTAGTCCTGGGGGTATTCGAATTGAGGCAAAGTAGGGTATTCTATCAAGTGCCGTTTCAGTGTAGGCTGCAGCATTGCAGCAAATACCTGCCTATATTGGCATACCATACAATGATTGACCAAACCCATTGTCAGTAGGCTGTTTCGTTAGGGGAAAACCAAAACAGAATGGAGTAAACAAGTGAAGCGATTATTATGTCACTCACTGTTCAGGCACAGATTACTAGTTTATTTTCGCATTCACTTTTTCGTAAGCCACATTGTTGCTTACAAATTCTGGCACAATGTCTTTCATCAGAAATACTGTTTCCAGCGTGTAGTGTTGCCTGGCACTGTTTATAAGCTTATTTACTTTCTTTTCTACTACCGCAAAGTCATACTGGCGCACATCGGCTATCAGTATCTTTTCATGATAAGTAGGGCGTGAGTTTTCGGCACTGCTCAGCAGTTCTTCATATAGTTTCTCGCCAGGGCGCAATCCGGTATACACTATTTGTATATCCCTGTCTGGCTCTTTGCCCGACAGCTTGATCACTTTTCTGGCCAGATCTGCAATCTTGATAGGCTTGCCCATGTCAAAGACAAAAATTTCACCGCCCTGTCCCATTACCCCTGCTTCAATAACCAGCAGACAGGCTTCAGGAATGGTCATAAAGTATCTGGTAATCTCTGGGTGCGTCACCGTAATAGGTCCGCCCTTTTCCATTTGTTTTTTAAACCGTGGTATTACTGAGCCGTTCGATCCCAGTACATTGCCAAACCGGGTAGTCACAAATTTCGTCACACCGTGCTGTGCACTTTCGTCGCCGTTGGTAATATGTTTGAAAAAGCTCTGAGTGAATATCTCTGCAATTCTTTTGGATGCACCCATCACGTTTGTAGGGTTTACAGCTTTATCTGTAGACACCATTACAAACTTCTCCACGCCGTTGGCTGCTGCAAGTTCAGCCAGATTTTTTGTGCCTGCCACATTGTTCAGTACAGCTATCGGTGGGTTGTCTTCCATAAGCGGTACGTGCTTGTACGCAGCAGCATGAAACACGATGTGTGGATTATACACTTCAAACAGATGCTCCATTCGCTGCTTGTCGCAGATGTCGCCCAGATAAGGGATAATACTGGCATTCTTGTGTTTTTCAGAGAGCTCCAGTACGAAATCGTGCATGGGGGTTTCTGCTTTGTCACAAAGAATGATCACAGACGGACGATAGTTGAGCAACTGCCGCACAAGCTCACTGCCTATAGACCCTGCAGCACCAGTCACAAGTATTTTTTTGCCTTTTAGCTCACTGTATATTGCCTCGTTGTGAATCTTTATTACTTCGCGTTCCAGCAGATCCTCAATGTTGATATTCTGCAGTTGTTGCGTATCCAGCTTGCCGTTCAGCCAGTCGCGCATTGCAGGCACCTGCTGTATTTTAATGCCATATATGAGGCAGTTGTCTACAAGCTCATTCAGCTTTGCAGTTTCCATTGCCTTGCTGGCAAGAATCAATATCTCTACACCCTCTGCTTTTAGTTTAGACAGGCTGCTTTCTTGTGTGCTATAGATGGGCACACCTTCAAGTAGTTTTCCAGCGGTACTGAAAGAGTCATCGAGAAACGCAACAACCTGCATATCACCATCCGGCAGGCTGTTCATCATTTTCTTTATGTGCAGTCCGTCGGCGGTAGTGTCGTATACAACTACTTTCTTCTTCTGCACCTTTAATCCGGCATAGGACAGCGACTTATAAAAGTTGAAGCAATAACGAACACCCAACCTGTACGAAATGATTACAAAGCTGGTAATGAAAAAGTTGATAGCAACGATTTGCAGTGTGAAGTAGTTGCCCGACTTGAGAAAGAAAATATTGAGTACCAGATAGAAAAATGCTGCAATGGCATTTACCATTACCAGACGAGACGTGTCCTCGAGATTGGTGTAGCGTACTATTCCTGC
>JAIOYR010000122.1 GCA_021740995.1 Taibaiella sp. | reverse complement strand
CCCAGCAGCTTGGCGATACCCAGTATATACAACATGTATGCAGGGTAGCCCAGCAACTTCATCCCCTCGGTAATCTGCGGGTTGTGTGTAAGATACATGCCACTGCTCATCAGCATCATACCACCTACGATGGCGGTAGCAATCCAGAAAATAATCTTGTTGGTCTTCATGACTCTTGTTTTTTGTTTTAGCAAAAGTCTGTATATTCGCTATACTTTAGATACTGGTATACCATTGTATATCGGTTTCCCGAAGGATACCAGATTGTCTACTTAACTTTGCAGAATATTCAAAAGATATGTGCCCTGAAAAACCAAGTAACAGTAAATGCCCAGCAGAACATAACAGCGGTGAATGCTCTAAACAGCTGCTGCCAGTGCGCGATGCGCTGGATATGCTGAACGGCAAATGGAAGATACCCATAATCATAGCACTTACATTTGGCAACTACCGGTTTAAGGAGCTACACAGGCAGATAGGTATCACCCCGAAAATGCTATCGAAAGAGCTGAAGGAGCTGGAGATGCACCAACTGGTGAAACGTACTGTGTATGACACCACACCTGTATCTGTAGAGTATGAGCTGACGCCCTATGCGGCATCGCTGCGCAATGTAATAGATGCCCTAAGAGACTGGGGCACGCAACACCGCAAACGCCTGATGGGGAAAAGCAAAACTGCATGACACGCATAGGACTGATTTCTGACACGCACGACTATCTGGACGAGGCTGTATTCACCCACTTTGCCCAGTGCGATGAGATATGGCATTGTGGCGATTTTGGCACAGCTGCTATTGCTGACAGACTAGCTGCGTTCAAGCCATTGCGGGGGGTGTATGGCAACATAGATGGCTACGATATACGCAGCCAATACCCTGAGGTATTGCGGTTTACCTGCGAGCAGGTGCAGGTATTGATGATACACATAGGTGGATATCCGGGCAGGTACACACCAACAACCAAAACAGCTATGGCACAGCAGGTGCCGCAACTATTCATCAGCGGACACTCACACATACTGAAGGTGATCTATGACGACAAGCTGAAGAGCCTGCACATGAACCCCGGCGCTGCGGGCAAGCATGGCTGGCACAAGGTGCGCACAATCATCCGCTTCGCGATAGACGGCAAGGACATGAAACAATGCGAAGTAATAGAGCTGGGACCGAGATAAGAGGTACTGCCCTAGCCTAGGCCACTTTTGTTATCTTCATCATGTTGGTGGGCAGATGCTCTGCTACCGGAGTACTTCCTGTATTTACCACCACATCGCCGGTTTTAAGCAGCCCTTTTTCCTTTAGTATCTTATGCTGGTCGGCGATAATGTTATCTACACTTTCTTCGCCATCGTAGTAAAACGCCTGTACGCCCCAGCTGAGGCTTAACTGGTTGATGAGTGTTTGTGTCTTGGTAAATACAAACAGTTGCGCCCTGGGCCTGAAGCTGGATAACATAAAGCCGGTATAACCAGACTGCGTCATGCCCATTAGTGCATCTGCTTTAATTTCGTCTGCTATTTCGCAGGCTTTGTAGCAGAGTGCATCGCTGAGGAAAGAAGGTGAGTGCGGCTGCGGGGTGAGATTTCGGTTGTATACTATTTCTTCCTTTTCTACCTCATTGATAATGCTAACCATGGTACGTACTACCAGCTCAGGATACATACCCATAGCGGTTTCACCGCTGAGCATTACCGCATCGGCACCTTCCAGCACCGCATTAGCCACATCTGTTATCTCACTACGGTTCGGCCGTGTTCTGTCCATCATACTCTCCATCATCTGTGTGGCTATAATCACCGGCTTGGCACGGTGAATACACTTACGCACAATGTTTTTCTGAATCATGGGTATCTGTTCCAGCGGCAGCTCTACGCCGAGGTCGCCACGGGCTACCATCACCGCATCAGACGCCAGTATTATCTCCCGCAGATGCTCCAGCGCCTCCGGCTTTTCTATCTTGGATATTATCTTGGCACTGCTGTTTTTACTTTCCAGTATTTTGCGTAGCTGCACTACATCATCGGGCTTGCGCACAAATGAAAGTGCTACCCAGTCTATATCCTGACTGATGATAAAATCGAGGTCAGCAAGGTCTTTTTCGGAAAGAGAAGGGAGAGAGATTTTAGTGTCCGGCAGGTTAATGCCTTTGTTGGACGAAAGAATACCCGGAGATAACACCTCTACCAATACTTTGTGGTCTTGGTGTATTTCCTTTACCATTACCTCTATCTTACCATCATCGAGCAGTATCTTTTCATTTACCCGCACATCCCGGTGAAAGTCGGGATAAGAGAGATAAACCTGCTCTGCATTGCCTATACACTTCTCATTGGTGAAGAAGAACTTGTCACCCTTTTTCAGGTCGAGTGCATTATCCTGTATAATACCCACACGTAGTTTGGGGCCTTGCAAATCGGCAAGTATAGCAATGTTAAAAGGGTAGGAGCTGTTGATATTCTTTATGCGGTCTATAACTTCCCGGTGCTGCTCGTGTGTGCCATGAGAGAAGTTGAGCCGAAATACATTTACCCCCTCCTGAACCAGTGCAAGTAATTTATCGAACGAGTTGCAGGCAGGGCCTACAGTGGCAATAATTTTGGTTTTGTGGAGCATTGAAATAAGATTCTAATGTGCAAATCTCAGCAATTTCGCACAAATAAATATGATGGCTTATTTATGTTTTTGCTAAGAAATTGAATGTGCTGTGAGGTATAAAGGTAAGGAATAACATTGAGCGAAGGGCTGGCAGGGAATAACATACGAACCTATGGGCTCTTTTAGATACTTTTGCATAAATGGACAAGGAGCAAGTAAGCCTTAATAAATATATCAGCTCATCGGGTTTCTGCTCGCGCAGAGAAGCCGACAAGCTGATAGAGCAGGCAAGAGTAACTGTGAATGACGAATTGGTATTGCCGGGTGCAAAGGTGAGGCCTGGCGACAAAGTAGAAGTAGATGGTGAACCAATAAAATCGTCGGCTGCAAAAAAGCGACCTATCTATATTGCTTTTAATAAGCCGGTAGGTGTAACCTCTACCACCGATGTAAAGGATAGGAGTAATATCATCTACTATATAGGGCACCCTAAACGAATCTTCCCGATAGGACGGCTTGACAAGGATTCAGACGGGCTTATATTTCTTACCAACGACGGCGATATAGTAAACAAAATACTACGTGCCGCCAACAATCATGAGAAGGAGTATATAGTATCAGTAGATAAAGCGGTGACTCCGGAATTTGTAAAACAAATGAGCAATGGCATACCTATGCTGGGTACGGTAACCCGCAAGTGTTTTGTGCGGCAGGAGGGCAGCCGCCGTTTCCGCATTATACTTACACAGGGCCTGAACCGGCAGATAAGGCGCATGTGTGAATACCTGGGCTACAATGTAATGACCCTGACAAGAGTGCGTATAATGAATGTGCAACTGGGCAATCTGGGTGTGGGCAAGTGGCGCTACTTCACCCCCGAGGAGGTTTCAAAAATGAATGATATGGTGTCGGTGTCGAGTAAAGTGTGATATTTATTCTAGCATGAATGCGATATGCGCCTTTACGATTTAACAGCTTTGGTTTTGGCACCAATAATATCTGTTACTTTTCGCTTACTCAGGGGACTATCCCAACCTATTAATATGTCGCTGCGGAGTTCTTCCATCGCAAGGCTACCATTCTGATAATCTCCGCTCTTCAGCTGTGCAGAAATATAGTGCTCTTGTTTTTCGGTGAAACTAATGTTCATAAAATTACGATTATCTTACAAATATAGTAATATGTCCATATTTAGCAAAATTGGACAGGGCGCTATATTCACCTCAAACTCAATATAGTTCACAAAACACCTCCATCAACGCATGTTAAAATAGGCAAAAAAAGATACAGCTGGCAAGTAAGACGGCCAACTGTATCTTTCATCTATGTTCCGTTAAACCCGATCGGCTTAGTGTGCAGCAGGAGCAGCGGCCGGAGCTGCTGCAGGTGCTGCAGGTTTTGCTTTCACATTTCCTCTTATGTTGAGCACCATAGTAGACTGTGCTGCATTAGAATTGATAGTCACCTGTTTGTTGATAGGACCAGGACGACCTTCTGTGTTATACACTACATGTATCTTGCCTGTTTTGCCGGGCAGTATAGGCTCTGAGGGCCACTGTGGCACTGTGCATCCGCAAGAGCCATGCGCCTCGCTGATAATAATCGGCTTCTTACCTACATTCTTAAACTCAAAATCGCATTCAGCTTTAGGGCCTTCTGCTACCTCTCCGTAATCGTGGGTCTCTTCCACAAATTTGAACTTACCTGCATCAGGGTCTACTGCCTTAGGCACTGCCGGTGGCTGTGGCGTAACAGCCGCTGGCTGTGGCTGCACGTTCTTGTCTTGAGCTTTTACTGCGGCTGTGCTTATAGCAAGGCAAAACAGCGAAATCATTACTTTTTTCATCTTCTTGTTTTTGATTTATGGTTAATTAATAATTTACATTTCTTTACTGCATTATCAGACTGCCACAGTTGTTGTCAATTTTCAGACCACGGTTTGTCTGTTGGTTGTTGCAGTCCGACTCAAATATACCCGCCAGTAAGTCGCATTTTTCTTTTCCGGTTATGCAGTTAAATAAGTCCTGAGCAGTTGATGGTTTTGAGTGCGCATTGAGCACGATTGTCTCGCCAGTGGTTACTCTTTTTATTCTTATTTCATCTACCGTAACGTTGCATTGAGCGCCTGCACCATTTGGGGCCTTGTATTTCAGTTGTCTTGCCTGATCGGGCTCCAAGGTATTGCAGGTAGCTATTGCTGCCGGTTGCTGGTTTTTGCAGTATATCGTTTGTATGATACATATCTCCAGCGGACAGGGAGTGCCATTGCATACAAACTCTTTAGTGCGGTGCGATTCATTGTGTTGCAGCTGCGGAACTGAGGCTACTGATGCTGTGACACCCGTAACATACTCAGCCGTACTTGCTTCCTGACCTGTGCTATTTATTTGTGCTTCGGGACTACTCATTGCGGGCACCGGCTGCATCATGTCTGAAGCCCAGTTGCGTGCTTGCGCATCAGCAGCCATAGTTGCATTTTCCGGCTTATTTCCGGTAGCAAGTAAGAGAAAGAAACTAGCAGCAGCCACAAGCAATAAAACTGCTGCCGCACGCTGCCATGTAAGCACTTTACGTCTTTTGGCAGGTTGCAGTTTCGCCGAAAGTTTCGCCCATTCTGCACCTTTGTCGAAATCAGGCATCAGCTCTTTGAGCGACGCCTCATCCATCCGTTCATTCAGCGACTTTTTCATAGTACCTGATTTACCCTTTTAATCACTTTTTCGTATACTCCAAATACCACACTCACTCCTACCCTTTTAACCCCTTAACCTATAACTCTTTACCCCCTTTAACCTATCAACCATTTACCCTCGTCTCCCCTATCCTTTCTTTCAGCATTGCTCGTGCTCTATGCAACTGAGATTTCGATGTTCCTTCTGTTATCTGCAGCAGCTCCGCTATTTCCCGGTGGTTCAGCCCTTCAAATGCATAGAGGTTAAAAACCATTCTATACCCATCCGGCAATTGCTGCAATTGCTTCATTATATCTTTTGCCGCCAGATTATCCAGAACGTCCTCGCCTGTAGCGGTATCTTCATATTGCACTAAATCACCACTACCTGCAAATGTCATTTTCCGCTTCCTCAGGTTCATCAGGCAGCAATTCACCATTATTTTCTTCAACCACGCCTTTACACTGCCGGCGCCCTGATAGCTGAACTGCTCCATGTTTTTGAAGAAGCTAAGAAATCCATCCATCAGCACTTCTTTTGCATCTTCAGCATCCGGCACATATCGCAGGCATAGTATCATCATATCCTCCACATATTTGTTGTAGAGAAAATGCTGGGCAGCGGGTTCATTGTTTTTACAACATTTCACCAGGTATGCCTCATCAGTTATATTTGACAGATCAACTCTCAATTATGATTTCCTGGCAGTTATAAATCCTTTCTGTTTTACTAAATATACCCAATTATAGCAAAACCATACCCGGCAAAAAAATGCTGTTGCTACTATACTAAATGCGGGATGGTAGAAAAGGGTTGCGTGGGAATGAATATTCTTTTCACCTACACCCTCAAAAAAAGCGACACTTGCAGTAAATGCAAATGTCGCTCCAATCTTTTACTCATTATAGGCGCCTTACGGCACAAACTTAGTCAATACCTACAACCTCTACATCAAAGATGAGTACAGAGTTTGGCTTGATAGCAGGAGTGGGGCTTTGTGCACCATAAGCCATACCAGATGGTA
>JAIOYR010000121.1 GCA_021740995.1 Taibaiella sp. | reverse complement strand
TGATTATTCTACATTAGAATATTGTTTTTTGGTTGTATGGCGGGTGGTAGTTCTTCTTCATCCAGCATTTCGCGCAGGTCAATTTCTATATTGCGGCTGATGGATGTGATAGGGATGTCGTTAGCGCCACCTTCAAACGGATTTTCTGTGCTGCTGCCTATAGCCTCCAATGAGGTAAACACCCAGGATACAATAACGCTGAATGGTATGGTGAGCCATACCGCATGATCGCCCAGTTTCTCGAACTCCTTGAGCATACCAAACGGTACCATAAAGACAAACAAACGGATAAAAAACAGATTGATGCTGGCAAACTGGCGGGGGTAGGGGAAGTTTTTGATGCGTTCGCTTTTTCCCTGATGGTCATAAAAGTCTTTTAGCAGGTTTTCCATTTCTACATAGAAAAGCGGGTCTATAGCGCCTGCCTCGTTTAGTTCTTTCAGCCGTTTAGATTGCAGCGCTATAATCTGGGTGGCCCTGTTTTTCTTAGTGAGTATGTAGGCTTTGTCAGATTCCGAAAGGTAGGCGTTCAGCTCATCTGCCAGGTTTGTTTCCCATTCGGGTATAGTATAGTAATTGCTGTATTCCTTGCTGTTTGCCTGAGTTTTTGTGTTTTCCCATGCTCTGGGTTCGCGCATCTGAAAGCGCAAGGCGGTTAGCCATGCTATGTGCCTGTATATCAGCTCGTAGTGCACCAAGGCCGCATCTTTGCACCTTACGTAGTCGCGTACCATTATGCCCCATGTGCGGCTACTGTTTACAATGCCGCCCCATATTTGCCGGGCCTCCCAAGCGCGCGCATAGGTGGCATTGTTTTTGAAGCCGGCTATGAATGCTGCCGCTGTGCCTATGAGTGCTACCGGCACCCAAGGTATAGCCAGCCAACGCCACCCACTATACTGATAAAGGACAGTAGGTATGAGTGCCAGTAATAACAACCAGTAAATGTCGCGACGGGTCCACATGAGAAACTCGAGAAAGCGGTAATTACGTCCTGAATGCATTGTAATAGTTTAGAAGTTATGATATATTTATAAGCCGGTTTTAGCAAGTAGTAGTCAAAATAAGTGTAAATACTACAATTTTCTGTTATCTTTTTGTGATTGCTCTGTAGTTTATAATTGCAATCTACTCCAAGCGCAAAAATTGCTGTAAATTGTCATAGTAATTTTGTGAAATTAATAGTTTTCCGGAGTGCTGACAGGTACAGCGTGAATTGTATTTATACAATATTGCTTTGTATTTTGTTTTTTCAGGACACAAGTAATTAAATATGTGTGTAAGATATATAATAGTTGACTTAAGTTATTGAGATTGCGTTAAATTTCAGAACAATCTATTCACTATTTTAACTAACCCATTATGAAAGAAATGCCATTAACCGTAAGGCGATCTATAGAGTTGCTGGGCATCTGCGCTCTGGGAGTATTATTGGTAACCGGGCAGGGGGTGATGATGCCACTGGCAATGGCATTCTTTATCTCTTTGCTGTTGTTACCATTGCTACGCTGGTTTATGCGGCGCAGGATACCCGAAGTAATATCTATAGTGCTTTGTATCGCGGCCCTCTTTGTAGTAATAGCCGGTGTAGTTACTTTCCTTTCTTACCAGATTGGTGGTTTTCTGAGCGATTTTGATGCAATACAAACTAATCTTACAGCTCACTGGAACAACATAAGTGAGTGGATAAGTGAAAAGACCCACTTCACGATGCGCCAACAGCTGGCAATGATAAAAAAGCAGGGTGCGGGCCTCGGTGAGAATGTGGCCGGCTACTTTCAAACAGCGATGGGCTCATTGAGCAATATCTTTGTATTTCTTGGTTTGCTGCCTATTTACATTTTTCTTATTTTGTTTTACCGCAACCTTCTGGTGAGGTTTGTTTATTTGTGGTTTGATGAGCCAGAGCACCCAAAGGTGGAGGAGGCTGTACGGGAGACAGAGGTAATAGTAAAATACTATCTTTTCGGATTGCTGATACAGATATCTTATTTGACAGTGCTATTGGGCGGTATACTTCTGATTTTCGGCATAAAACACGCTATACTTATTGGTATCACCTTCGCCATACTTAACCTGATTCCCTATCTGGGTGCACTGGTGGGCAATCTGATTGGTGTATTGCTCACACTTACAACCTCGCAGGAGATGTGGCAGGTATGGGCTGTATTAGGGACAATAGCCTTTGTGCAGTTTTTGGATAACAACATCCTGATGCCACGAATAGTGGGGTCTAAAGTAAAAGTAAATGCACTGGTGAGTATAGTGAGTATAGTGATAGGAAGTGCCGTAGCGGGGGTAAGTGGTATGATACTGTCAATACCGGTGATGGCTGTATTGAAAATAGTGTTTGATAAATCTGTTCACATGCGGCAGTGGGGGTTGCTGCTGGGCGATGACCGCCCTAGTGTAAGTCCTGTGAATAACCGTATGTTTCGGATAAAGCGCAATCTGGAGAAGAAACACGATAAGGAGGTTGAAAAAAAGACTGACGAGGCGGGTAAGTAGCAGCCAGAGAGGCTGTAAATTACAGCAACTATAAACCCCCGACTAAAGGGGGATGGGGTATGAGCTAAGTGTTTATGTTTTTTTCGGTGGGCGATGCGCACCGTCGCGAGAAAACCCCTACCCTAAAGGGAGATGGGGTATGAGCGCAGAATTTTTGTTGTAATTATTTTTTGGTAATGGGCGATGGGCTCCACTCAGGGATTTCGTCCACCGCAGGCTTATCGGAATAAGGCAATTGGTATTGCAATATATTGGCCATCTTGTGCTCTTATTATCAGGTAGTAGGGGAATCTGCAAACGTGTAGGCAGTGTGTAAACAACTACTGCTAACGAAAGTTCTTGTTAACGCCTGTTTTGTATAATGAAGATAAAAGAGAAACAGCTATTTACATAGCCCATATAGCATGTAAATAGCTGTTTGCAATTTCTGTATATGCGAGTTTATTGCACCAGTATTTTATTGCTAATGACACCGCTTGGTGTAGCTACATTGATGAAATACAAGCCCTTGGGGTTGTTTAGTTGTATCTGAGTATCCTTGTTGGTTTCAGAAGACTGAGTAGCTATTTTCCTGCCGGTAATGTCAGTAATGGTGATTTGGATTGGTTCGTTAGCAGTGGAAGAAACGTTGACGTTAAACGTGCCATTATTTGGGTTTGGGTAAATGGTGAGTTCTGATGTATTGAGCGCTGCAATGTTTTCTGATTTCAGGATTTGTTTACAAAGAATGCCATTGGTAGGTAGCACAGGAGTTATGGCGCGTACGCTCTGCATTACTCCGCCCAGAAACATATTTCCACAAGAGTCGAAACACATGCCGTAAGGTACTATTGATGCTTTCGTAGCCAGCCCACCGTTGCCTTTGGTATCTGGTCCGGTAAAGTAATTGCCATTGCCTGCGTAGGTAGAAATGATGCCGCCGCCAGCACCAGTAGAAAGTGTTACTTTGCGTATGCGCTGATTGGCCACATCGGCTATGTAGAGATTAGCTTCGGCCTTATCCAGTACCACTCTTGCAGGCTGAGCCAACTTGGCGGCAGTAGCAGCAAAGCCATCGCCGCTGAAGCCCGGACCATTGCCTGCAATGGTTGTGATTACTCCGGCAGCCGTTACTTTTCGTACACAGTTGTTGTCATAATCAGCTATGTACATGTTTCTGTTGTTATCTACACATATACCGCGTGGGAATCTGAATTTTGCCGAAATGGCTGCACCTCCGTCGCCACTATAGCCAACAGAGCCGCTACCAGCAATGGTATTAATGATTCCGGTTATTGCATTTACCCTGCGGATACGATGGTTATTCATATCTACGATGTATACATTATTGTCGGCATCTACGGCAACGTCAACAGGACCATTGAGTAGCGCTTTGGTTGCCAGATCGCCATCTCCAAAGTAGCCTGCAGAGTCGAGGCTTCCTGCAATGGTTTTTATAATTCCGGTAGACAAGTTTATTCTGCGAACACAGCTTTTACCATCTGCTATTATCAGGTTTCCCTGCCTGTCTATAATAACGCTGCTGCTGCCGTTGAGCCGGGCTGCTGTAGCAGGTATACTATCCAGAAAATTTGCAGCAATTGCCGGGCTATCGAGCTTGCCGGTAATAGTGGTGATGATACCTGTAGTAGCTTTTACTTTGCGGATACAACCATCATTCATGTATCCCATAGGGCCACCATCGGCTATATATAAATCGCCTGAGTCATCGATACAAACGCTCGTAGGGCAGCGGAGCGAAGCAAAGCGAGCAAGTGTGGAGTCGCCGCTGTGACCTGCATCATTGTTTCCTGCTATGTGAATAATGAATTGAGCGCGAGATGTAGTGCTGCCTAACAGGAATAATAGACCGAAGGCTAAGGAATGTAGTATCTGTTTCAAAAGCTGATATTTTTTTAAGCGTAAGTTTTGATTGTAAATGTAAAGTATTTTTTTGTATTGAGAAATGGCGCCGGAGAGGAAAGATTTTACCGCGGAGGCGCAAGGGCGCAGAGATGCATGTTGTTATAAGAGTAGGAAGGGTTTTACCTGAAAGACGCAGGGACGTAAGTTCTTTTAGAGGTGCAAAAAATTATTGACGCAACTTACCGCCACAAAAATTTCAGTTTCAGCTCTTCGCTGCTTATGGCCTCTATGGTGAATGTAGCGCCGAAATTCCTGACTTTCATGCTGCCATTTTTTTCTACTGTGCTGCCACCCTGTATTTCTATGTAAATATCACCATCAACATTGAGCAGGTACCTGATAGAATAGGATAGGTTGAGTACATCGTTGCAGGTGCTGCTGAAAGTGCTGCTTTCGCCCATTTGCCAGGTGCAGGAATAATCAGCATCAGCGACCTTTTTGAGCAATAGTATGTCCCCTCTATTGAACATGTTTTTGAAGGGTATAAAGTGCCATTTGCCCCGCAATTGTTTGTTTAGGCTGTCGATGAGTGCAAGGCGTTTTGCTTCTAAGATGGCAAATTTTTCATAGAATAGCTGGCTACGGAAGTTGATAAAGTCGAGGTCTTCCCAGTCGCAGTCGCCCCTTATTTTGATTGTATTGTTGCCGTAAGTAATCTGATATTCTTTGGTGGCGCTGCTGGTTTCGGGGCATTCTTCGGGTAGGTTTTTTGCTCTGTTCAGCAATTCTATACAGGTCTGTATCTTGTCTTGAGAGAGTTCTGATACCCAAATGCTGTCGGTTTTGGTGCCGATAAAGAAATAAGGGGCAACGTTTCGGGCGTAATACTTGTTATTTTGTTTGTATATATTTATTTCTGATTTACCGTAGCCTTCCTCTCCTGAGGTGTAGGTGATTTTGAAAGGAGTAAGTGTGTCGTTGGCGGGAGAGCCAATGACAAATGCCGGTAGTGCAAGGAGCAATAAGCTGAGCAAGCAGCCTAGATGCCTAGAGGGAAAGAGGAGCGAACGGGACATACTCAAAAATAAAGCCTTTTAATGGAAGAGAAATGTTAATGAAGGGTGATAAACCAAAGTACACTAATTGAGCTGTTGTTTTCCATCTTCCACTGCGATGCAATCCAGATATTTTTTGGGATAAACAGGCTGTTATTCGCAGATAATGCCCTTTGCATAAAAGAAAAATGACTATCTGACTTAGTCTGCTTTATTTTATCAACGGTCCTAACCCATTCGTAGGGTTTGATGCTAAATAAGAAGTAGGGTTGTATAGCTGAAAAGCCCTACATTTGCGGTCCGGAATACAGAGAAGAGTAAAGTTTATGTTTTAGTCATCAAAATATTTTAAAAATTCCTCAAAAAATATTTTGCCAATCCAAAATCTTGCTTACCTTTGCAGTCCCAAATTTTTAGGGGAACAAGCTATTTATAAGTATGTCACAGCGTATCAGAATAAAGCTAAAATCTTACGACCATAATCTGGTTGACAAATCAGCAGATAAAATCGTGAAGACGGTGCGCAACACAGGAGCAGTGGTTACAGGCCCTATCCCGTTGCCTACAGAGAAGAAGATCTTTACCGTATTGCGCTCGCCGCACGTAAACAAGAAAGCGCGTGAGCAGTTCCAGTTGTGTACGCACAAGCGTCTGCTGGACATCTATACGTCTTCTTCACGTACCGTTGATGCGCTTTCGAAGCTAGACCTGCCAAGTGGCGTAGAGGTAGAAATTAAAGCATGATGAGAGTCCTGGGTTAGGAATTAGGAATTAGCGTTTGCAGTTTTTGATTTTTAATTTTTGATTTTGAGGTGCAGTTCTTTAAAACATTGAAAAAACAGTTAATCCCGGCCCACACAATACAGGACCCGGGCGCTTAGCTAAAACATAATAATAATGAAAGGTATTATTGGTAAAAAAATCGGTATGACCAGCATTTTTGAGCCTAATGGAAAGCAGACAGCCTGCACCATTATCGAAGCTGGACCTTGTGTGGTTACTCAAAAGAAAACCGTTG
>JAIOYR010000032.1 GCA_021740995.1 Taibaiella sp. | reverse complement strand
GGCACAGGCACACCCATATAGGTTAGTATCGTAGGTGCCAGGTCGCCCAGCTTGCCGGGGTGCAGTGCACCTGTATAGTCATTAGAAATAAGGAACAGCGGCACAGGGTTGAGTGTATGCGAAGTATTGGGAGTGCCATCTTCATTTACTATGTAGTCTGCATTGCCGTGATCTGCCGTTAGGAAAACGGCATAGCCGTTCTGTAATGCCAGAGGCACTATGCGGCTCACACATCCGTCTACAGTTTCTACTGCTTTTACTACTGCATCCCATACTCCGGTATGACCTACCATATCAGGGTTGGCAAAGTTGAGACAGATAAAGTCTGCACTTTGGGTTGCTATCTCTGGCAGTATAGCTTCTGTTAGTTCCCGGGCGCTCATCTCCGGCATCAGGTCATAGGTAGCCACTGTGCGTGGCGATGGCTTCATGATGCGTTTTTCACCCGCAAATGGTTGCTCTCTGCCCCCGGAAAAGAAAAAAGTAACGTGCGGGTATTTTTCTGTTTCTGCAGCACGTATCTGTGTCTTGCCGTATCGCTCCAGCACCTCGCCCATAGTATTGGTCAGGTCTTTATTGCCAAACATCACCTGTACAAACTTGTAGCTTTTATCATACTCCGTCATGGTTACATAATGAAGGTTGAGCGGGTGCATGTTCTGCTCATGAAAGGCCTCCTGTGTGAGTACGGTAGTAATCTCCCGGCACCGGTCTGTGCGAAAATTGAAGCACACTACCACGTCGCCGTCTTTTATTACTGCATTGGGAATACCTTCATTATTACATACAATTATGGGGTGCAGAAACTCATCGGTTATCTGCTCATTGTAAGATTGCTCTATTGCCGCCAGGGCATCTTGAGTATGTGTACCTATGCCATGCGTGAGCGCGTCATAAGCCACTTTTACCCTGTCCCAGCGTTTGTCGCGGTCCATGGCATAATACCGACCGGTAACGCTTGCCAGCATACAGCCGGTATGCTGCAGATGCTGCTGTAGCCGGGCTATAAAACCCAGACCGCTTTTTGGGTCACAGTCGCGCCCATCTGTAAAAGCATGAACGGCTACACGCGGCACATTGTTGTTTCGGGCAAGGGTACACAGGTCTTCTATATGGCTTATATGGCTGTGTACGCCCCCATCGCTCACCAGGCCTATGAAGTGCAATGTAACACCATCTCTTTTGGCAGCCTCGAAAGCTGCGTTTAGTGCCGGGTTGCTGGCTGCTTCACCATCTCTAAATGCAACATTAATACGTTGTAACTCCTGATACACAATTCTGCCGGCACCTAAGTTCAGATGCCCCACTTCTGAGTTGCCCATCTGTCCATCGGGCAGACCCACTGCTTCTCCGCAGGCTATCAGTTCGGTATTGGGGTAGCGGCTATAGAGCGATTGTACAAATGGTACATTGGCATTGGCAATAGCGTTGGCCGATGGCACCTTGCCATGACCCCAGCCATCCATTATGATGAGCATTGCTTTACGGGACATGCAGCAAAAATACACATTTTCCGTGGCTGGAAATATGATTAAAAGCAGTGGAGTGACAACCTTAAAAATGGAAAATAGGTAAGCTGGGTTTTTGTTCTTTTACCGGCAGCAATTCATTTAACAATACCAAATCAAATCTTGGTACGATTTTTGGATGTACTTAATTGCATTTCTATAGTGTGTGTGTTTGATGGAAAGTTCAGGTCTGAAATGCCCAAAATGAGGTTTCCACGAAAGGGTGTCTGTCGAGACACCCTTTTTTTATATACAATGCAAATGATGAATTAAAGTCCGGTAAAGCAGATGCCTACAGTAAGCGGAGTAAGTGGCGGACCTGCATTGTCTTTAAATACATTGGTAATGTTGTAAGTGCCAAAAGCAGAAAAATTGCCCCAGCCTATGCGGGCTGTAGCAGCAAAGTTCCATGGGCTTAAATACCTTTTAGTGTTCAGCTTATCTTTTATATTGGTACCGTCTACAGAGCGCAAACCCTTGGTGTGCCCACCAAGCAACGTGCCCACTTGTACACCCAGTGCTGCCTTAAAGCCATTGTTCCTGTTATATTTATTGGCAAAGTAACGAAGCTCAAATGGTGCCTGAATGTATGCTGTATTGAATTTGTAACGTTTGTAGTTGGCGGTATCATTTACAAAACTGGCATCTACACCCTTTAGCCCGGTATCTGATACAGCAAGCAGTTGTTTATCCAGATACATAGAAGTTGTGCTAATACCCAGACCGGCAGCAAAGCTAAATCGGCTTTTCTTGATAGGGAAGTCATAACACAGGTATGCATTGAATGTATATGAAAACTTCTTTAGGTTTACCGTGTCCGGACGCACAGTCCAGTCGGTGTAGCCAAACTGTATCATCACGAAATCCCGTGCAGGTTTTGTGATACGCGGTAGCGAGTCAATGCCTTTTTTGTTTAGCATTATAGCATGCGAAGCATCGTCCTGTGCCACAAGCCTGGCGGCAGATAATAGAAATAAAGAGATTATGGCAAGGAAATTCCGCATAAATATTTATTAAGGCGCAAATATAATAGCTGCCGGATGTAAAATTTGTTAAAACTGAAATTTTGAGCACTCATTCATAATGCCGAGCAAGCGATTAAAACAGTATATGTAGTGCGTCAGCTATTAATCTATTCAATACTATACCTGATGTGCGTACTCAGGTAGGGGTTAGCATTATTGCCAGTGTGTGCGTTTGCTATTCCAGAACCGTAAGAGAATAAAGGCAAAAAGCATACCGCCCAGGTGAGCAAAGTGGGCAATATTATCGGTTGCAGAGTTTTGAAGCCCCATAAAGAGCTCTAAGGCAGCATATCCGGTTACAAACCACTTTGCTTTGATCGGTATGGGCGGGAAAAGTAGCATCAACTCAGTATTGGGGAAAAGGTAACCGAAGGCAAACAGCAACCCGAAAACCGCACCCGATGCGCCTACGGTAGCCTCGTTTATCATTGCCATATACTTTTCGTTTATTAGGCGGATAGACGCCTGCACACAGTCACCGCAGTCTGGGGTGTCGTTCCAGAGCGAGAGTATTTTGCCAAAGACAGGCTCTGTCACATTGCCCTTTTTCAGAAACTGTGCATATTCTACAAATGATGGATGCTCTTGATAATACAAAAAAGCACTGTGAAAATTATTGAACTGTATCGCCAGTACCGACAGATGGCAGGCAGCAGCACCCAGCCCGCAAATCAAATAGAACATAAGGAACTTACGCGGACCAAATACATTCTCCAGTATGGATCCAAACATCCAAAGCGCAAACATATTGAAGAATATATGCATTACGCTGCCATGCGTAAACATGTGGGTAAACAGTTGCCACCATTTGAACAGAGGAGATGCCCAGTAGTGCAAAGCCAGATAATCATCCACCTTCGGACCCAGTACATTTTGCAGCAAAAAGACAAGGACATTGATGATAATAAGATTCTTAACTACTACGGGCATTTGTGAAATGCCGCTTTGTCTGGAATTGAACATTATGCAAATGTAAAAACAAACAATTCAATCTGCTGCATACTACTATTGTTAAAGATGGAATGTATGTGAAGCGCAGCTATAATTAACGAATCTGTAACTTTACTGCGAGCAGACTAAAAATATAAAAATTGGGCTACACCAACATTAACGGTAAAATAGTAACCACAGATGCAGCGCTAATAGCAGCAGATAACAGTGCATTCAGGTATGGAGCCGGTCTGTTTGAGACTATGCTGGTGCAGAATGGCAATATCAGGCTTCGTCATTACCACTGGGACCGGCTTTTTGCAGGTATGCAGCAGCTAGGATTCTTAGTACCTAAGTTATTCACACCGTCCATGCTCGAGGAGGAGGTGCTGCGCACCGTCAGCAAAAACAAGTTAGAAGCGCTGTGCCGGGTGCGGCTGCAGGTATATGGCGGCAGCGGCGGCATTTTTGGCCCTGAAGACAAACGCCCGCTATATGTCATAGAATGTTACCAGCTGGAGCCGGACACTATTCTGCTCAATAATAACGGATTGGTGGCAGGAATAGCGGTAGGTATCTGCAAAAGCAATGACAGCTTCAGCAGTCTGAAGTCTTGTAATGCACTTGTATACGCAATGGCCGCCCGGCAGGCTAAAGAAAACAAATGGAATGATGCACTGGTGTGCAATGCTGCCGGCAACATAATAGAAAGTGCCATAGCCAATATATTCTGGGTAAAGGATGGAACAGTATTCACACCTCCACTTAGCGAGGGATGTGTGGCGGGTGTAATGCGGCGGCATATACTGCACACTATGCCTGGCATAGCAGAAATGCCGCTTACTGCTGCCGCCCTTGCCACTGCCGATGAGGTGCTGCTCACCAATGCAATAAAAGGTGTAAAGTGGGTGCGGGCCATAGGTGAGTCAGTATATGGCAACAAACAAATAATGTCTTTTTTCGCAGCTCTGTTTCAGGCGCATTGATGCTATTGCTATGATGTATTTTATGTTTCGTACCTTTATACAGTTATTTTTTTCACACACCTAATCCAAAAACCATGAACAGATTGTTATTATTATCAGTACTATTTTCATCTTTTATTTTCAGCGCACAGGCACAGGTTGGTTTCGGCATAGAGGCGGGCTTCAATGTGAGCGACTACACATTGAAAACTAATGATAATACCAAGCCCACAGACCCCAAACTAGGCGGCAGGCTGGGCGTTATCTCTGACATTGGCATTACCGACAATTTTTATTTCCAGCCCGGGCTTCATTACGTTACCAATGGCTATAAAGCATTTATCACCAACGGTTACGAACAGTTTATTCTCAACACCGTAGAGTTGCCGCTGAATATACAGTACAAGTTTGGCGCTTTGGGCAATAACCGCCTTTATGTGGGCATTGGTCCTTATTTCGCATGGAACAAAGACGGCTATTATCGTGTATTCGTAAACAAGTTTGTGGATTCTCGTAGCGATCTGCGCATCGGCAACGGTGCTACAGATGTTCTGAGGTCTTTCGACTTTGGAGGCGGTGTAAATGGGGGTTATCAGATTACCGAAGGGCTGTATGTGCGGGTGCGGGCACAAATGGGTTTTGTAGATCTGCTACCCGGCAACAATGCCAACACCTCTGCCCGGAGTGTAGGGTACAGCATATCAGGTGGATATATATTCTACAAAAAAGACAACAGGGGCAGATTGAAGATATACCGTAAGAGAGATAGCCGCAAGGAAAGGATGCAGATGAGGGAAAGAAATGGTAACAGACGGTAAATCAACTTGTTACACATGTATTATGTGTTATTGTTGTTATTTTAACACTTTACACTACCTACTTATCGAAAAAATCGTTACATTTGCCCTCCACTTTTAAAAATCAGGTAACGACATGACAATAATAAACCGGATACTTAAAAGAAAGTTATTGGTGCTTGCATTACTGGCTGTGATTTTCTCGGCCAGCGCGCAGAACAAAAAGTACATTACCAATCACAAGGTTATAGCCACATTGCTATCAGAGCATTATGGCATTCCTGCATCGGTGATACTTGCTGTGGCGGCAGTAGAGTCGTCGGGCGGTGCCGGACCTGCTGCAAAGGTGCTCAACAATCACTTTGGTATAGTAGGGAAAAACGAGATAGTAAATCATCGGGGTCATAAAAGCCGTTACAAGCAGTACGATAATGTATATGCTTCTTACATCGACTTTTGCAACATGATAACCCGTAAGCGTTTTTATGCGAAACTCAAAAACAATGATAACCCACAGCTTTGGATAAAAGCTATGAGCCATTCCGGATACTCTGAGAAGCCCGAGGAATGGGAGCAAAAGATATTCAGTGTGCTTACTGCCAACAAGTTGTAAAAAGTCAAATACTACAGATATTAAAAAACGAGTTGCGGATAACCGCAACTCGTTTTCTTTTTAGAATATTTGATGGGAGATTATCCTGGCAGTTCCTCTTCTTTTTTCTCTACTATTTCAAAACGTTTGCCGCTCATTTTCTCTATCAGCATCAGCCCCATCATGTTTTCCAGATTGCTGTTACCGCCTTGGGCGCCGTTGCCGCCACCGGTTATGAGCACATCAGGTATCAGTTTCATTTTGCTGGCTGCTATTTTTTCCACTACCTGTATCTGCCCGAAGACATCCTTGCCCATAGCATCTGTTTGCAGCTTGTACGATTCTGCCGTAGACTTACCTTTTGCCAGTATTACTTCTGCCTCAGCCAGACCCACTTTCGATGTGGCCTCTGCCTGTGCAGCAGCAGTTACTTTTGTAGCTTCGGCATCGGCGGCAGCCTTCAGCCTGGTAGCTTTCGATGCGCCCTCTGCGGTGAGCTCTACTGCTCTTGCCGCACCGGTGGCACGTTCTACATCACTGTTAGCCACGTTCTTTGATATTTCCACACCACGCTCAGAGTCCACTACCTTTGGCTGCATATCTGCCTGAGCCCTCATGTTGGCTAGCATCTTTCTTTGCTCTTCGGCCTCTGTCTGTGTTTTGTAGGTTATTTTTTCCTGCTCTGCTATCTGCTTGTCCGACACGATTTTGGTGAGCTCTATCGGCAATACCACATCTGCAATAAGTGTGTCCTTAGAGTCTATAAAATGTTCTTTCAGCACCTCTACTATATGCGCCTTGGCAGTAGCCTGCAGTTCTTTGCGCTGTGTATAAAGATCCAAAGCCTTGATATACTGTGCCGCATTGCGGAAGTGAGAAGATATGGCAGGCTCCAGCACCTGAGAGATAAGGCTCTGTACAGACCCCTGATTGGCTATCACCTTGGGCGCATTCTCCATAGGTATGTGTATGATTACATTCACATCCATATTCACACTGAAGGCATCTGCAGTGCGCAGCGTTATGGTTTTCAGGTTAGAGTCCAGCTCATGTGCGTTAGAGCGGCTATCGGCCCAGCTCAGCGTTATCTGATTGGTAGGCACCATATCTACCTTGTAAGTCTTGGTGTTTATGGGGTGCTTGCCCGGTCCCAGCGGGTCTTTCCATATGCCTTTGTAGCCGTTCTCTACTATTTTGGCATTCACTTTAGAGTCGCTGGTGTCTTCTCCTTTTTCGCCTACATAGCTGGTTACTACCCCGCACTTGCCAATCTCTACCAGTGTCATCATTACCTTGTCTATAGAGGCAAACCATGGATTGATGGCATAGTTGCCGGAGCGCAGCACGGGTATCTGCAACCCCTTCTGACCATTCTCTGCCAGAAAAGCGGCAGGGTCCTGAAAGTTGTTATGTTTATCCAGCGGCACTTCGTCGGCGGCAATTTTAGAAGGATCCATAATCGGCTGCCCTTCGTTTACAGTTACTATGCCTATTTCATCAGCGTTGATGCTGGTCCAGTATTGGTTGGTATCCACCTTGAACAAGGCAGTATTTATACGGTATTTACCGGGCATCAGTATTTCCAGTTGGCGGCCTTTTTCGCCACCATTATTTATAAATGCTTCTCCGTCCAGAAAGTTCAGGTGACCCTCTGTCTTTTTGCCCAGCAGGCGGCCTTCCGGTATGCTGGCACCATCTGTAGCTATTACCAGACCTATAAATCCGCCCGATATATCTACTATCCTGTCTATAGACACCTTGAACAGCATGGTGTTGATACGGTAGTTGCCCGGTCCCAGTACCCTTATCTGTGGACCTTTCTGACCTTTGTTGGCAAGAAATTTTTCAGCATTCTGGTAGTCGTCGCAGTCTACCGGCTTGGCAAATATGCGTCCGCGCTCGCAGGGCTCACCGGCTATAGATTCTACATTACCTACCTGGTCTTCGCCTATAATTATTACATTTACTATCTCTACATGAAACAGGTAGGGGTTGATACGATGTTCCCCATCGGGCAGGATGGCTACCTGTGGTCCTTTTTGTCCGCCATTGCTCAGAAAAGCTTCGCCATCCTGAAAAGAATTGCACTCTACAGAGCGGGCAAATAACTGACCCGATTCCAGCGGCTCTCCGGTAATGGCTGTTACCAGCCCTATCTCGCCTGCCTTGATGGTGATGAACTTGTACTTGCGTGTTTTGTAAATAAACGGAATAAGGAAACGCAAACCTGGACCCAGTATACGAGCCTGCACACCGACCTCATTGCTTTTGGCTACGGTGCGGTTCTCAGGCATGGTGCCTCCAAACCATCGGCGCTCCAGCACTACAATTTCATCTCCTTTTGCGTTTACTACAGATTTCCACAGGAGGAATAATAAGACAATAAGAATTATTGCCGGACTCGGGTTGTTGAGTATAGACTCTAGCATGATATAGGTATGCTATCAGGGTTTTGTGTGCTGATAAATACGTCTGTAAATTTAGGGATTACTATAATATTACTGTTCTTATTCTGAAATTATTTTAGCGTTATTCGCACGCATGAAAAAACAGGTAGTGCTGCTTATTTGCCGCCTTGCGATTTGAAGATAGCTGCAGATATATGCGGCTCCAGTTGCTGTATTTTGGCTGGTATTGAATCTTCCATGGATTCAAAAGCACTTTTGCTGGTGGTGGGGTCATACACTACTGTGAAGCAGTAAATTTCAGACCTGTTGTATCCACTCACCATGTTGGGGTACAGAATGGTGGCACTATAGGCATGTATACCTTCTTCTTTATGTTCCAGCCGGCAATCTGCTGTTCCATGCGGCGTTTCTATAGCCAATTCTATATCCTCTTGCATAGGATGCAATTTACAGTGTATAGTTGGCAGTTGGTTGTATTTTCAACAAGTTACGAGAAAGTGTAGGTTTGTAAAAGAAACAAACACTTTATCTACTGTATGCGGCAGCAAATCGCAGGTATGTGATTTAACTTTGACATATAGAACAAGGACCATGTTTAACCCCTCTTATTTGTACTACATGTTTCTTATTACTATTAGCTACGGCAATTATGAAAGCTGTAGCCGCCAATAGAAAGAGGATAAAATCTAAAAATTCAAACTGATACACTAACCAGCTTTTCTAATGCCGGATTCGTTTTTATATGTGTATTCATGGTTTAAGTGACTACACAGAAAGATATTCTTAAGAGGCAGAAGAGCGCCTGTCGGGTTTCTTTATCGAGCACTGATTAGTGTCAGCTTCTTTGCAGGTTAAAATATTTACCTTCGCGCCCACAAAAGGAAAATATGAAACTGGAAGATCTGTTGCTAAAAAGAAGTGAACAAAAATGCGAACTATGCCAATCTGAAAACGGACTGAAGTTATACGAAGTGCTGCCACAGTCGGGCAATACAGAGGACAACTGCATTTTCATCTGCAATAAATGTGTAGCACAGATAGACAAAAAAGAAGACCTGGACAGCAAACATTGGAATTGCCTGACCACTACCATGTGGAGCGAGGTGCCCGGTGTGCAGGTAGTAACCTGGCGTATGCTGAACCGGCTGAAGAACGAAAGCTGGGCTGCAGAAAGTCTGGACATGATGTATATGGACGATGAGCGGCTGGCATGGGCTAAGGCAACCGGAGACCATGAGAATGACAGTGCAGCAGACCTGCACAAAGACGCCAATGGCAATGTGCTGCAGGCAGGCGACACCATAGTACTTACCAAGTCGCTGGATGTAAAGGGCACTACCCTCAATGCCAAGATGGGTACTGTAGTAAAGAACATCCGACTGGTGGCCGACAATACCGAGCAGATAGAAGGAAAAATAGAAGGTCAGACGATTGTTATCCTCACTAAGTATGTAAGGAAGCAGGGCGCCTGATAAACGGAACCACTATTCACTCCAGTTTTCATCCCATGCACTGCGGTAGGCATCCTTGAGCTCTGCGTAGGCTATAAAATCTGCATAAAATGGGAACCGGGATAGTGTAGCACTGTCACCTATCACCACCAGTTTTTTCCGTGCACGTGTCATGGCTACATTCATTCTGCGAATGTCTGATAGGAAACCAATGATGCCATTGTCATTACTTCTCGTCATGCTGATGTATACTATGTCGCGCTCCTGTCCCTGAAAACTATCTATAGTGTTCACCGAAATTTTATGAGCATAAGGTTGCAGCTCCGGTATGTGCAACATCTGTTCTTTGAGCACATATAGCTGTTCCTTGTAGGGTGCTATTACTGCTACCGTAGGAAACTGTTCCACGGTGTAATGCTGGCTCAGCGTGGCCACCAGCCGCACCAGATGCCGAAACAACAGCACCGCTTCTTCAGGGTTAGAGATGCTGGTGTTTTCTGTTTTTTCATCAAAGCCACATCCGGCAGTGTCTATATAGGCAAGTGGTGCATCGTCGGCAAACAGCAGATGACCCGCTACCGAGCTATGAGCCATAAGCTTGTCTTCATAAAACACACGCGACGAATAACCCATTATCACTTCATGCATCCGGTATTGCTCTTGCAGCAGTGCTACTGCCCCGGGGTGATGGCTGATGCATTTTTCCAGCAGCGTAGTGCTTAGGCCACCCTTAGCGGCGGCATCAGATTTTATGGTAGGTGCCAGTTGGCAATGGTCTCCGGCAAGTATTACTTTCTTACCCTTCAGTATAGGTATCCAGCAGGCAGGCTCCAGCGCTTGTCCTGCCTCATCTATCACCACTGTATTGTACTGCAGGTTGCGTACCGTATAGTGGTTGGCCCCTACCAGAGTGGCGGTTACTACCTGTGCTTTGGCCGTTACATCGTCTATTATGTATTGCTCCATTCTGCCCACATCCTTCAGTATCTTGTATGCCTCGTCAAATAGGGCTTTGCGTTGTTCCCGCTCTGCCTTGCCAAAGCTGCGCTTGTACTTGTGCGCCATGTCTTTGAACTCGCCTGCCTGTTTCTTTAGCCTTTTTATCTCTTTTATAGAACTATGCGCCGCCACCCTACTGTCGAGTGTCAGTGCCATAAGTCGCTCCGACACCCTTGCCGGATTTCCTACCCTTAGTACATTCAGCCCTTCTTCAGACAGTTTTTCGCTCAGCAGGTCTACGGCAGTGTTGCTGGGAGCGGTTACCAATATTCGTTTTTCGCCATTCTTTATTAGTGCCTTTATCGCCTGTACCAGAGTAGTGGTTTTGCCGGTGCCGGGTGGGCCATGCACTATAGCCAGTTCATTGGCTTGTAGTATTTTATTTACTGCAGCTTGCTGTGTGGTATTGAGCGCTGCGTTGACATAGGCAGCCACCTCTGTGTTGAATGTTGGTGCAGCCATACCGGTGAGAATGTTTATTAGCCGCCCCTCTTCTTTTTTTTCACTCTGCGCCATTGCCACCTTCAGCGCATTGCTCATTTCATCATAGCTATTATCGTCAAACAGCAGGTCTATACCCAGCTTGCCATCGCTTGCCCAGTCTGGCAGCTCATCTGTGCGCAATGATATTTTCAGCCGGTTGCCGCCGGAATAAGTGATAGTACCCTCCAGAAAATTGGTTTTGGCGTCATGATTGGAGAAAAGTTTTGCAGACACACCAAACCGTAACTGATGCCCTACATCGGTATGTGTGGTGCGTTCTACCTCTACAGTTATATACTCTGCCTTACTCAGCTCTGTGCCGCGGATAGCTATCGGATACCATGCCAGTCCGTTTGCCCTGCGTTCTGCTACCGAAGAAGATTGTGTCAGTGTTAAATAAGCCTGCTTGTCTGCATCTTTTTCTAACTTCACCAGCTCCTGCAGCCTACTGAAATATTCCATGCGCAAATGTAGGTCTGCAAAATCAGTAATTATTAAAATCCAGACATTGGTTTAAATCAAAAACGCATTGAATTGGATATTTATTTAACATAAGGTGCGGTTTTCTCAATATTATTTATATTTTTGTCGCCCCTGTATTTGTAACGCAGCATTAACAAAGAAAAAGTAACAGGGGAGATATTGATTTCGTTTTTATAAAATTTCATTGCTTACCTGAAAATGTAAGTGCAAATCTATTTATCATCAAAAATACTACACCGTCTATGCGTCATACCGAAGGCTATGTGAGTCACGAAATAGAACACGGAATTGCTACCATCGAATTTTTTCACCCGTCTAGCAATGCATTGCCGGCGGCTATTCTTACAGACCTTGCCAAAACTATCAATGATGTAGGCATAGACAACCGGGTAAAGGTAATAATACTGCGCAGTGCGGGAGATGGTCCTTTTTGTGCCGGTGCATCCTTCGATGAGCTGATGGCTATTACCAACGAGGCAGAAGGCAAAAAGTTTTTCAGCGGTTTTGCTCATGTTATCAATGCAATGCGCAAATGTCATAAGCTGATAATAGGCCGTGTGCAAGGCAAGGCTGTAGGTGGTGGAGTAGGTCTCATTGCTGCCACAGATTATGCAATCGCATCCGAATCTTCTGCTATCAAATTAAGCGAACTATCTGTAGGTATAGGACCGTTTGTGGTAGGGCCTGCAGTAGAGCGCAAAGTTGGCGTTTCCGGTCTTTCACAACTGTCTATAGACGCTACCGGATGGAGGTCTGCCGAATGGGCTAAAAGACATGGCTTGTATTCTGAAATTCACAGTACTGCACTGGAGCTGGACGACTCCGTAACCAGCCTGGCAGAAAGATTGGCCCATAGCAGCCCCGATGCTATGGCTCAGCTTAAGAAAGTATTGTGGCATGGTACAGAAAACTGGGATGTACTGCTATCTGAGCGTGCTGCTATCAGCGGTCATCTGGTGCTCAGCGACTTTACCAGAAATGCCATCAATAAATTTAAAACCAAATCCGCTAAGTAAGTTTCCATATACCGGATGCAGATATACTGATTCTCCCTTATTAAGAGGGAGAATTTTTATTTTATACAGTGTTTGCAATATTATCGGGTAGGTTCTGTGTCGTTTTTATGTTGGTTATACAGCATTTTTATCAGACCATCAGCTAGTCCTATTTTTGGAACATAGATTTCATCCGCCATTGCCCAGCGCATGATGGAGGTATAAATCTGCAAAGCAGGTACAATTACATCTGCTCTGTCGTCCCTAAACTGGTAAAGGTGTTTGCGCTCCTCTACAGTGGTATTGCTCAGTTCTTTGTGGTAATCTTTTAGCAATTCCAGGGTTAGAGGTTTTCCTTCTTTACGTTTCGAGATGGAGAATATCTTGTTAATGTTGCCTCCGGTACCTATCGCTTCCAGTGGTTGGTAGTTGCGGGTATAGGTTTTTATATACCATTTCATGTGTTCCCATTGCTCTTCGCTCACCTTATTGTGCAGCATACGAATCGTACCAATGTTAAACGACTCTTTGAAAATGGTCTGATTTTTGAAAAATAAAGATATTTCAGTACTGCCGCCACCTACATCTATGTACATATAAGCCTTGCTGCCACTCAGTTTCTCGGCAATATGGGTTTCGTATAGTATGTTGGCTTCTTCCTGCCCGGTGATGATGTCTACTTTCAGTCCTGTCTCAGCAAGTATTTCGGCAAGTATTTCTTTTCCATTGGTAGCATCTCTCATTGCCGATGTGGCAAATGCTTTATGTGCAGTTACTTTGTAAATGCCCATAAGAATCTTGTAGGCTCTGAGTGTCTCTATGAGCTTTTGCTTTTTTTCTTCTGCTACATATCCTTTATCAAACACATCAAAACCCAGCCGCAATGGAATACGCAGCAGGCAGAGTTTTGTGAAGTCTACCGTCCCGTCTTTATATACCGATGCCTCGCTGATAAGAAGACGTGCGGCATTTGATCCGATGTCAATTGCCGCAAGTACCATTATTTATAGCTTTTCTTGTGTAAGTATTTATAAATTGCTTCCTGAGAGCGTACTTTAGGCTCACTTCCTGCCCTTTGCACATAGTTATTACTTTGTTCGTTATCCAAGATACGCCCTTTAACGTTTTCAGCAAGCTGAATGTTCAAAATATCTGCCAATTCCTCTTGAATTTCTTTATCCTTTATAGGACATGCTACTTCCACACGGTGGTCCAGATTGCGCACCATCCAGTCTGCTGATGAGATATACACCTGCCGGGAATTGCCCGTCCCGAAAAGAAATACACGGGCATGCTCCAGATAATCATCAATAATACTGAGGGCCCTCAGTGAGCCTTTAAATGCTCTTTGTTCGGTATAGGCACAGCAAATACCGCGAATGATTAATTGTACATTTACACCCGCTTTTGCTGCCAGGTATATCTTGTCTATCAGCACCTGGTCTACAAGACTATTGAGTTTAATGATAATACTGGATGGTTTTTTCTTACTTGCAAGCCTTATTTGCTTTACTATATTAGCCATCATTACTCTGCGCATGTTTACCGGCGAGATGGGCAATGTTCTACAGGCTTTTAGTGCAGCGGCTTTTTTCAATGGCTGCTCTATGTAGTCAAACACGCGGTTGAGATCGGCTATTATTGCTCGGTCCGTTGTAAGTAAGGTATGGTCACCATAGTAGGTCGCAGTATTTTCATTCAGATTGCCTGTACTTACAAAACCATACTGCTTTGTGCGGTTAAACTCTCGCTTTTTAATCACGCATATTTTGGCGTGTACCTTCATATTGGGTATACCCAGCACCACTTTTACCCCTTCTTCTTCCAGTTGTGCCTTCCAGCGCATATTAGCTTCCTCATCAAACCGGGCACGCAATTCCAGCACCACTGTTACATCCTTGCCGTTGCGCACCGCATTGATAAGGGCATTAATGATTTTTGAATTTTTAGCTACACGGTATAGCGCTATGCGCACGCTTTGTACAAATGGGTCTATGGCGGCTTCTCGCAGCAGGTCTATTACAGAGTCGAAGGAATGATAGGGCAGATGAAGCATTACATCCCTTTTCTCTATTATTTCCATTATACGGCAGGGCTGCTGCAATAGCGGATGCACAAATGGTTTATCCGGACGCAGCCGTTTGTTCTTGAAAATGGTTGCCGGAAAATCTATAAAATCTTTGAAGTTGTGTATTCTGCCACCGGGTATCAGATTGTCTTTTTTAGAAAGACCCAGACGTTTTACCAGATAGTTGAGCAATACAGGCTCTATCTGCCGGTCATATACAAAACGGGTGGCGCGTCCGCGTTTGCGGTTTTTTAGCCCTTTCTCCAGTTCTTCTATCAGATTGGTGTTTACGTCATTATCTGTTTCCAGTTCGGCATCACGGGTTACTTTTATTATATATCCCAGAAACCGGTCAAACCCAAACGGTGCGAAGAGCATAGGCAGATTGTGCCTGATGATGTCTTCGAGCAGAATGATGTCTGTGCCACCTTTTATAGATGGCATTATCACAAACCTTGGCAGCACCTTTGTCGGTATTTCTATAAGTGCATACCGCTGCGACATCGACTCTTTCGTTTTTCCCAGCACACAGGCCAGATATATAGATTTATCGCGCAGCAGCGGCATTTGTGGTATAGACTCAATCATTAGGGGTATGATCTGTGTCCTTACTTTTTCCTCAAAATACTTTGCTACAAATTCTTTCTGCTTGGCAGATAGTTGCTTTTCGTTTTTGATGAAAATCTGCTCTTCGCCTAGTTTACTGATAATGTCTGAATAGGCACCATCAAATTCTTGTTGCTGAGTTATTACAATCTGCTGTATTTTTCTGAGTATTTTGTCAGGGTTGGCTTCGAGATGCATTTTGGCAGACTTGCCTAGCAACACCATTTTGCTCAGTGCGGCTACTCGTACCCTGAAAAACTCATCAAGGTTATTCGAGAAGATACCAAGGAAACGCAGGCGGTCGTAGAGATGATTGGTCGGGTCGTTTGCTTCCTGTAGTACACGTGCATTAAAAGCTAGCCAGCTGATATCGCGTACTATTGTTTGTTTGATGATTTTTTGCATGGTTGTGTTATACCATAATGCAGGTATAAAATATCGGTGCTAAAATACACTCTATACATTAAGCATGCTAATCAATAAGTGGCCGTGGGTGAAAATTGACAAAAATTTAATGTTAGAACGGGTGAATTGTTGTAAAAATACAGCATGCTATTATTTTTTATGTATTTCTCGGGTTATCTCGCTCATCTGCTACACAAGCTATGGAATGGTGAATTGTTTTTTGCATATATTTTTTTGCAACTTTATCGTTGTCTGCAATTCTTTGTAATCTTCTATTTTTTCTTTTTAACTTTTTAGCTTTTTCTTTTTAATACCTTTGGTGTTCTTTAATTTTTTTTAAACAAAGGCGATGAAGCGTTTAGCGATATTGGGTTCTACGGGTTCTATTGGCACACAAGCACTTGAAGTGGTGACGGCAAACCCCGGATTATTCCAGGTAGAGGTGCTGAGCGCGCACAGCAACAGTACGCTGCTGATAGAACAGGCAAAAAAATTTAAACCCAATGCCGTAGTTGTAACAAATGAAGCAAAGTATAGGGAAGTGAAAGATGCACTCCTCATGCTCCCAATAAAGGTATTCACAGGAGAGCAGGCATTGGCAGATGTGGTGCAGTGGGATACAGTAGATATTGTATTGGGCGCTATTGTAGGTTTTGCTGGCTTACATTCTACACTAGCTGCAGTGTCTGCAGGTAAACGTATAGCACTTGCCAATAAAGAAACACTGGTAGTAGCCGGAGAACTGGTAATGAAACTTGCAGCCGAAAAAAACAGCGCTATTATTCCTGTAGACAGCGAACACTCTGCAATATTTCAGTGCCTTACAGGAGAAGATGCAAATACAATAGAAAAAGTAATACTGACTGCATCTGGTGGGCCATTTCTCGGTCGCAAACCCAATTATCTCGTAAATGTAAAGGCTTCCCACGCACTACAGCACCCAAATTGGACCATGGGTGCCAAAATATCTATAGATAGTGCCACCCTGATGAACAAGGGCCTGGAAATGATAGAAGCAAAGTGGCTCTTTGACCTGCGCAACGAGCAGGTGGATGTAGTAGTGCATCCTCAGTCTGTAATACATAGTATGGTACAGTTTACGGATGGCTCTGTGAAATCCCAGATGGGCCAGCCCGATATGAAATTACCTATACAATACGCGCTGGCTTACCCCAAACGTATTCCTAATAACTATAAGCGGGTCGACTTTAAGGAAAATTCAAAACTTACTTTTGAGCCCGTCGATTATAAAACTTTCCGTAATCTTGCCATCGCAAAAGAGGCCATGATACGGGGTGGCAACGCACCTTGTGTGCTAAATGCTGCAAATGAAGTGGTAGTACATGCCTTTTTGCAAAATAAAGTAGGCTTTCTGGAAATGAGCGATATGATTGAAAAAACCATGGAAAGCGTTTCTTTTATAGAGCACCCAGAACTGGAAGATTACCGAAATTCAGACACCGAGGCCCGTGAATATGCTGCCGAATTTGTAAAGAAAAGCCAGCTTTCTATGTATTAAAAAGCCCGCGACGAGGACCTATCCAATTCAAAGAGGAAGGGTCGGGCAAAGATGCCGGACTATATAATTAACAATTAACTTTTAACTAAATAATGCATTCAGATTCACTTCTTTTAATGTCAGGTACCGCAGTAAAGGTGCTGCAATTGTTTGTTTCTTTATCTTTACTTATCGCATTGCACGAGTTTGGTCACTTTTTTTTCGCTCGCCTTTTCAAGACGCGGGTTGAAAAATTTTACCTCTTTTTCGACTTCCTGTTTCCGTTTTCCGGGCTGCTCAATTTCTCACTGTTCAAAAAGAAAATAGGCGATACCGAGTATGGTGTGGGCTGGTTTCCGCTGGGTGGATATGTGAAGATAGCCGGAATGGTAGATGAGAGCATGGACAAAGAACAACTGGCACTGCCACCACAACCATGGGAATACAGAAGCAAAAAACCATACCAGCGTTTATTCATCATGCTCGGAGGCATTATTGTAAATATTTTAGTAGCGGTTGTTATCTACATGGCGGTGTTTAGTATATATGGCGAAGAGTACCTGCCCGCACAGAATGTAACCTATGGCATCTCTACAGACAGCACTGCCAGAACAATAGGCCTGCACAACGGCGATAAAATTGTGTCGGTAGATGGTGTTCCAGTTACACGGTTTGAGCGTATTGTTTCTTCCATAGTACTCGATGAAAGTAAAGTAATACAGGTGGAAAGAGACGGACAAAAATTAGATATACCTATAAAAGCCGGCACAATACACCACATTATCACAGGCACTAAGGGCTCTTTCATCTCGCCCCGTATGCCAATAGTCGTGGAAGAGGTGTCAAAAGCTACACAGGCAGATAGCATGGGGCTGAAAAAGAACGACAGTGTTATCGCGCTCAACGGAATACCTACTCCTTTCTACGACCAATATGATAGCATAAAACGCACAATAGCCGGCCAGCCTATTACCCTTACGGTAATAAGAAACCACCAGCAGATGGAGCTGAAAGGCGTAATGCCCAATGACATGATTCTTGGTTTTTACAGAAGTCTGGATGTAAGCCGTTTCTTTACACTCGAGAAAATAAAATACGGGCCATTGCAGGCTATGGGTAAGGGTTTCACTTTTACTTACGACCAGTTTGGCAATTATATCCGCCAGTTCAAGATGATTTTTACATCTAAAGAAATAAAGGCTAGCGAGAGTCTGGGAGGGTTAATCAGCTTCGGCAAGATATTCCCTGCAGAGTTCGATATGGAGCGGTTCCTTATGCTCACCGCATTTATCTCTATCATACTTGCATTTATGAACCTGCTGCCTATCCCCGGTCTCGATGGTGGCTATGTTGTCTTCCTGCTATGGGAAATGATCACTGGCAAGCAGGTAAGCGACAAGGTAATGGAGCGTGCCACGACTGTCGGATTCCTGCTGTTGGTCATTTTAATGGTGTATGCCAATGGTCTGGATATTTTCAGGCTGTTCAAGCATTAAATGAAGAAAATACTTTCTATTATTCTATATCAGAATAGTTGACAGGGTTCCAGACACAACTTCAATTGTATTTGGAACCCTGTTTGTTTCTAGTGATGCATCGTTATGGGTATAATAATACCTGCTCTTATTGTTCTGGTAATGCAACCCTTTCCTTGCTACAATGTTAAAAACCGCTCGTCTCTGCCGAACTTAGCCCAACCTTACTGCTCCAATCCGATTTTTATTGATATTTTTGCACCGCATGAACAGGAAGAAGAAATCGATATTTCCGTATATTCCGGGGTATGATAACAATACGGTACTGAAGTTGATTTTTTTTATATCAGGCGCCTATATCATACTGGCTGTGTCCTGGGCCATATCGATGATTGTTTATACTTCTGCCGATAACTACAATACTTATTTTGTTCCTTTTATCTCACTGCCACATTTGTCTGATTTCCCCGGCCATTGGTGGACACTTTTTACCCACGCTATTTTTCACTATGCCCCCGGTAGTTTCATGGAACTCATCAGCAATATGCTCTGGCTCTATTGTTTCGGCTCGGTATTGCAAATGCTGGTGGGCAAAAAACAGATAGTTCCCATATTCCTTTACAGCATACTGGCAGGGGGGGTGTTTTATCTGCTGGCTCAGATGTTGCCCGGCGAGCTGGGCAAATGCCCCCAATACATGCTGGGACCACGTGCAGGGCTTATGGCTATATGTGTTGCGGCAATTACCGTTTCACCACAATACCGCTTTTATCTTACTGAGACATTTAGGGTGCATATTTTGGTGGTTGCCGGCATATTTGCAGTACTGATGATTATGGGTACCGGCTTTTACCTGCCCGTTATAGCTATGTTGCTTGGTGGTGGTCTGGTGGGTTTTGGCTATATCAAGCTCCTCCAGGCGGGTTACAGGCCCGGCGAGTGGATGTATAGCATTGGCAACAAATTGGAGAGTATTGCCACGCCCAATGAGCAGGCAATAAACCGTAAACAAAATGTGCGCAGAAACATTGTGCTGAACAGTATGCAGGAAAAACCCACAGCTACCAAAGAAAAGCGGATAGATGCGCTGCTCGACAAAATAAATCTCAAGGGTTATAACTCCCTTTCTGCCGAAGAACGGGAATTTCTCTCACGTGCCGGAAGCGAGTAAATTAAAAACAGTTTACTTATCTGTTCCAGGTGGCGGTTCTTATTATTTCGCTGTCTATTATCTTACTGAATTTTGTTGCGCCCCATTTGTTGAGGTGATCATTATCAGAAAAGTCATCTATATTAAACCTTGGGTCTGTAAAATAATCAAAGTACCTGCAGCCATACTTACTTTTAATCTCGTCGGTAATTCGCTTCATGTCTGCCAGTATTCTTGGGTTGGCATTAGATGAAAATGTTGTGTAAACAGGCGTAGTTACAAGCACCGGCTCTATATTTCGCGATTTGAGTAGCGATATAAGTTCTGTCAGCAGTTTCCGTCCTTCTTCAACGTTTTCCGGGTTATAGCCTTTTGCATGATATTGCTCCCGCAACTTTCCTTTTTCGTAAGTTATATCTCTTACATGCCCGCTAGAGTCTCTTCCTTCAAATCCCAACGCAGAATAGTCCGGCGACATCTTCACATCAAAGCCTCGCCTTATCATACCCAGTACCACATGTGGGGTATATATCGTAACCAGTGAATACCGGTTAATATCAAATATAGACTTGCCCGGAACATCTATACCCCAATAATAGTAGTATAGATACATACGCCAATCTTCTTCAAGATCTTCCAGTCTCCTGAATAACGTAAAGTAACTTACCGGAATAATCACCATTTTCAAAGCAGGCATCGAGTCTATGTGTTGCGCTACCATTGCTTTGTCATAGTAAATGGTCTGTGTAATGTTTGCCAGATTAAGACCGGGTTTCGAAAAATATTCAGGGTTGATTCCATTAAGCGCATGGGAAGAACCCACATTGATTACGGCGGCATCTTTCATGTGCTTTTCCAGCATCGTTTTTTTCTGCTGGTAGCTGTTTGGTATCTTTTGCAACCTTATCTCCAACAGCACCCACCCTGCTATCAGGGGCAGAAAGAACAGTACAGATTTGACCAAAAACTGCTTCATAGCTGTCAGAATTGAAAATAGATGAATTGTTTTTGCTCAAAGACTCCAAAGAAAATTATACAACCTATGGCTATATAGTATATTGCCCATCTGGCCGGCATAGGTCTGTTGTTTACCAGCATCAGTATATTGTTCTTACGCTGCAGGAAGTGAATAGTCTCAAGAACAACTATCCAGAAAAAAGATGCGGCAATCAGTTTTATTTGTACTGGTGCATAAGGTATTACCCCTCTAGATACTATAGCCTTTATATCGCCAACGCAAGCGGGTATGCGACGCAATATATGAATTGCTTTTCCTAAAGTTTCCGCCCTGAAAAATACCCAGGCTGTGGTCACCAGTACAAACGTGGTAGATTTCTGTACAAATTTATACAGCCATTCTATCTTCCCCAACCCGGTCACTTCCCACAGGTATTTTCTCGGTTTCTGACTCACCAGTGCAAATATCAGATAGAAGCCATGCAGTGCTCCCCAGATAATAAAGTTCCAACTGGCGCCATGCCAGAAACCACTGACAAGAAATACAATAAAAAGATTGAAATACCAGCGGGGCACAGGCACCCGGTTGCCTCCCAGCGATATGTAGAGGTAATCTTTAAACCAGGTAGAAAGAGATATATGCCACCGGCTCCAGAATTCAGAAATGCTTTTAGCACTATAAGGTCTGTCAAAATTGGTCATGAGTTTAAACCCCATTACCTGTGCCGAGCCTATCGCAATATCCGAATAGCCCGAAAAATCGCAAAATATCTGAAATGAGAAAAAGACGGCTGCAATAGTTATACTAAGCGCCGACTGATTGTGTACATCATTATATACCTGATCAGTGAATACACTCAGGCGATCCGCAATCACTATTTTTTTAAACAATCCCCACAGCATCAGCTTCAGGCCATTGGTCACATCTTCGTATCGGAAGTGGTGTTTTTCGTGAAACTGGTGCAAGAGGTTCTGAGGTCGTTCTATCGGTCCTGCTACCAGTTGGGGGTAAAACATAACATAGAGTGCGTAGATTCCCAGATGCCTTTCTGCTTTCTGATGGCCCCTGTACACCTCTATTGTGTAACTCATAGCCTGAAAAGTATGAAAAGACAACCCCAATGGCAATATAATACCCATAAGAGGTAGTTTGCTTGTAGCACCTGCAGTATCTATAAGAAAGTTTATATTGTCTATAAAAAAATTGTAGTATTTGAAAACGCCCAGCATACCCACATTCACCAGTATACTTACTACCAATAATCCCTTTCTTTTTTTCCCTTCGGCATTTTCTATCATTATCCCCGCTACATAGTCTATCGCTATCGTCACAAAAAGTATGAGAATATATACCGGTATAAAAGCCATGTAAAACAGGCAGCTGGCAACAAGTAAATGAAACCAGCGAAACTTGTGGGGCAGCAAAAAGTATAGCGTTGTAACTATTATAAAGAATACAATAAATTCAACTGAATTAAATAACATATGTATCGCTTGCCGCTACAGCTTTTGCTGAATAAATGAGGAGTGACAAAAGTAATAATAAATTTTAATTAAGATAGGCGCTGGCGTTTTGCAATGTAGCCGCACATAACATGTATATCAATCTTTCCCTGCTTTTTAAAACTTATTCTCTCTTTATTTTTCTTAGTTATTTTTTAACAAGGTACTATGCATTGCACAATACTATTTTTTACCTACCTTTGTATCCAATATCAGGGAGATGACTATAGATAACACAGAATCACAGATGCGGAAGGGCTTGTTGGAGTTATGTATCCTGGGCATTATACTGAGGCAGGGCGAGGCATACCCCAGCGACATACTGGAGCAGCTAAAGGGGGCAAAGCTAATGGTGCTGGAAGGCACACTTTACCCATTGCTTACCCGCCTCAAAAACGCAGGCATGCTTAGCTACCGCTGGGAGGAATCTGTTTCAGGGCCGCCACGCAAATATTTTACACTTACAGAAGATGGCAAGGAGTTTTACGGAAAACTACGCACCACCTGGGACGAACTAAGCACAGCAGTTAATCATTTAACCATATCTATATAAAACCAGTTTTTATGCAACGTATCATACAAATAAACATTGCCGGCAGGCTCGTACCCATCGAAGAGGATGCTTATACGCTCCTGCATGACTACATAGGTTCGCTGCGCCGCCAGTTTACCGGCGATGAAGGCAAAGAAATAATAGAAGACATAGAAAACCGTATTTCAGAGCTGTTTGCCATTCGCCTCCAAAGCGGTGCACCTGCCATAGATCGTGCCGATGTGCAAAAAGTGAAGGACACGCTTGGCAGCGCGAGCGACCTCAAAAATGAAAGTGGCAATACAGCACATACAGGTCAGGGTTCTACTCAATACGCACAAGCAGGGCAATACCGGCCCAGGCAGGCAAGGCTGCTACGCAACCCCTACGACAAAATGGTAGGTGGTGTCTGCAGCGGGCTGGCACAGTATTTCGATATAGATCCTGTTATTATCCGGCTTATTATGGCTGTTTTGTTTTTCAGTTTTGGAATCGGCTTGCTGGCCTACATCATTGCATGGGCAATAATACCTGCGGCCAAAAGTCCGGAAGAGCTGCTGAATATGACCGGTGGAGCGCCGGTCACGTTTCACGACATTAGCCGCAATGTAGGCGTAGAACTGAATGACCTGAAAAAACGCGGGGAACAGATGAGTCGTGACCTTTCGGGCTACTTTAGTAAGAAAAAATAAAGGAATAGGCACTATGCCCTTTTCCCTACTACATAAAGGTTCACCACCAGCGACATCAGCAGGAACATAGCGACCAGCTGGTGCAGCTCTGCCAGTATCTCGTATGTGCCAAACTGCGCAAATACGATAAGTGGGGCACACAATACAGTAGCTATACCCAGCACCACCTGAAAAATGGTGAGCCCCAGTGGCCACCAGCGGCTGGCGGTGAGCAGGCTATCGCTGCTGCGCTTTGCAGCACGGGCAGCATATGCAAACCAGCTAATGATAGCCACCAACAGCAGATATGCCAGCCCACGGTGCATAAACTGCACATTGATAGCATTACTGATAAAGCTGCGCTCCATCATACCGGCAGGCACCCATTCACCATTTATAGTAGGCCATGTAGCTGCACTTTTCGATGCATGCAGACCCGCCATAAATGCGCCCCATGCAAGCTGCACATAGAGTAGTATTATGACAGCAATAGTGCCCTTGAACAATCCCGGTGCGGCTACCCGCTTGCCGGCAGGCACCAGCAGCATAAGCGCAAACCAAAGCGTGCAACACATAAGTGTAAGTGCAGAAAGAAAATGAGTGGCAAGCCATGTGTGCTTTACATAAAGCTCAGTATCATTGATACCGCTCTCTACCATCTTCCAGCCTATATAGCCCTGCACACCACCAAGAATAAAAAGTACAATGAACGGGCGTATCATCCCTTTGTCCAGGTACTTTCTCGTCAGGAAGTAAATAAAGCCTACAGCGAAAACCACGCCCAGCATACGGGCCCATAATCGATGGCCCCACTCCCAGAAGAAGATAAACTTAAAATCAGAAAGTGTGAAGTGACTGTTGAGGTACTTATACTGAGCTATTGTTTTGTAGCTGTCAAAGGCCTTGTTCCAGTCCGCTTCATTGAGCGGGGGCATTGCGCCCATTATTGGTTTCCACTCGGTGATGGATAGCCCGGAACCGGTGAGCCGGGACACGCCACCCATAATAAACTCTATGACAATCATTATTACACCGGCAATAAGCCACCACGCCACAGCTTTTCTCTTATGATTATCCACGCACAACCAAATTTTAAGCAAAAGTAGTGGAAGTACAGTAAGCACAAAGTAAAAAAGTAAAAAAACGCTTCCTTGAGGTGGAAGAAATGGAGAATCAGTATCCTTGAAACAGCTAAGATTTATGCTCATGCAATTATCTGATTTGAATATGTGTGCTGCCCCGAAAAATATTATTGACTCATTGTGCTGCAAATGCTGCATTCTAATTTATCATTTAGTAATTTTACACACGAATAATACAATCATCTATACTATCAACTTGCGGCAATACTCCGCTTATTTATAACCTACTACACATCCAGCATGACTATACTCCGGTTCAGAGTTTATTGGGAAGAAGACGACCAGACCTACCGTGATATTGAGATACAAGGCAGCCAGACCTTTATGGACTTTCACCTTTGTATTGTTAAGGCATTCGAATTTGATGGCAAGCACCCGGCTTCTTTTTACGAGAGTACCGACAAGTGGAACTACGGCCGTGAGTTAAACTCTGAAGTGCTGGTGAATAAAAAAGATGCACCCGCATTGTCTATGATCAAAACGCCGGTATCGGCACTCATCAGCCTGCCCGACCAGAAATTCATGTATGTATATGACCCTGCCAAAAAGTGGACCTTTATGGTGGAGCTCATAGGTGTGAGCAAGGAAGAGACCTACCGCAGAGTATATCCTTTCGTACTCAGAAAAGAGGGTATAGCCCCTGCACAATATGGTATAAAAGGTGTGGCTGTTGATAAGATAATGGAGATAGAGGAGAAGTACGATTTGGGTGCCGAAGAAATGGCAGAAGGTTTTGGCGACGAAGGCGAAGGTGCAGCAGAAGCCACCGAAACCTATACCGAAGACACCGGTGGCGAGTTTTGATAAACAATAACTACTAATGCACAAATAAAAAGCCACCCGTAAGGAGTGGCTTTTTATTTATAATGTTTATCAGTATCAATGGTTGTGATGATGGTGGTGCATAGCATGTGCATCTGCCAGCTTAAAGAACCCTTCTTCATCTATTTCCACTTCTTCTGTTTTAAATTGTGTTTCGAGGAAAGTGAACAATTTAGCGAACAGCAGACGACGGTATGTTTCATCCATTGTTTTTGTGTCTTTCGCTATTTTGGCCATGTATCCTTCCATCCATGGTGTCTCATCCTCATCATCGGCTCCCATACCAAAGTACTGCAGCACGCGTGTTTTTATATCAGTCAGCACCTCATCACGTGTTACGTTTATGCCGTTCTGCCCCATTAGCTGATCAGTGATCAGCTGCCAGCGCAACTGATGATCGAAGCCACCGAACTCCTGCTCTACTTCCTGTGCCGATTTTGGTTTTTCACCTCCCTCACGCATCCAGCGCTTCAGGAAGTCTACCGGCAGTGTGATAGGTGTATTATGTACCAGCAGTTCAAACATCTCATTGTGAAGGCGCTCTGTGGCCAGGCGGCCAAACTCTACATTCAGCTCCTCACGCACTTTTGCTCTGAAGTCGGTTTCGTTGGTTATTTCTTTACCGGGAAACACCTGTTCGTATAGTTCCACACCTAGCTCAGCAGGTATCAGATGGCCCACTTTCGTGATGGTTAACTTATACTGCTGCTCAGCGCTTTCAGCACCTGCTTTCAGTTGGTTTTTCAGGAATCCCTCCAGCTCTTCTGCACTACATACATCTGCAGGGCGAATCAGCATGCTGTCTTCAGGTTTCTTGCCCATTACCATTTCCTGTAGCTTGGCAGGCATGTTTGCAAGTACTATAGTATCTTCTTTCTTTTCTATTCCTTCTATAATGTTGCCATGGGCATCGCAAGCTTCGTAACTGCAATAGATAATGTTTTCTTTTTCAGTAACTTCAGTCTGTGGGTCTACTTTGCCCGAGCGACGTTTGATGCGTTCCATTTCATCATCCATCATTTTATCAGTCACGGGTATTTTGTAGCGGGTAAGCTGCGATTTGCTGATAACAGAAACGGCATCTATTTCGGGCTTCAGTCCTACCTCGAAAGAAAAATCAACATCAGATGGCGAATTGAAATTGAGCGCGTAGTCATTATCGGGCGGCAATATCATAGGCTGGGCAAAAATGGATAGCCTTTCATTCTTCAAATAATCTTCCAGCTGCCTGCCTGCCACTCGTATTACTTCTTCGTTGAAAACAGATTGTCCATGCATCTTACGTATCATACCGGCAGGTACCATACCTTTTCTGAATCCTGGCACATTTGCTGTTTTGGCATATTGTTTCAGGGTCTTCTCAAAGGCGGGCATATAATCGTCCTTCACGAGTTTTACCGTAATTTTATCATGCAACGTACCTATGTTTTCGCGCGTTACAGTAGCCATAATTTTGTAGATTTAGAGAGTTAAAATTAAACAACCGGTGTATGCATACCCCTGTCGTACGGTTAAAAAAGTGTGCGAAGATACAACTTTCGGTCATGTCAGCGCAATTTGCTCATATTTGACATCCTTCATTAGTACCTTTGTCGTATTTAAGAACAGCAGTTTCACTTACAGCAATTTTATAGATGCATTCAGATATAGAACATGATTACTTTGTTTCAGATGTCGTTTTCGATAGCTTGTATCCCATATATGTAAGAGAATTATCTGAGATTCACTGGACGCCGCTCAATGTTATAAAAGTTGCAGCTAAGTTCTTGGCTCCTGACGACAAGTCTAAAGTGATAGACATAGGTGCTGGTGTAGGTAAGTTTTGTATCGCCGGCAGCCAATACACCAAAGGTAGCTTTACAGGTATCGAACAAAGAAAGAACTTTGTAAGAGTAGGTAACAAAATTATATCAGAGCTTGGTTATTATCGTGCCTCCCTTGTTTACGGCAATTTTATTGATTTTGATTTGTCTGGATATACAGGTATTTATTTTTTCAATTCTTTTCATGAGAACATAGTCCCGTCAGACTCACTAGATCAAAAGATTGAACGTTCGCCCGAGCTATATACAACCTATACACAGCATTTACTTACACAATTGAAGGCTATGCCCATTGGCACCCGGCTGGCTACTTACTGGCTTGATCTCACAGAGATACCCGCATGCTACAGACTTTGTTGGTCGCAGTTCGACAATCTGCTCAAATTATGGGTAAAAGAGTACTGAATACCGAGAGCAATAGCTGAAATTATCGGCAAAATTACCCTGATTATTTCGAGCAAAGAGTAAAAATATCTTTGCTCGAAATATAGTGCGGGCTTTTATTGATTTTAAATGACTATTACACTCCAAACTGTGAAAGGTGATGGTTCAGGTGTTTGTAGAACATGTTATTCCACTCGGTCTTGTTCAGCGCACCAAACGAATGAGAAATTTTCCCGTCGAAATGCGCTCCACCCAATGATTGAGTCTGGCGAATGAACGCTATCAGGCGTTGTTTCTCTTTATCAAAATCACGTGTGTCTTTTATGATAAAATCAGGAGCTGTGGGGCTTCCGGGTTTGTACGGCTTCTCATTTACCACCAGATTTTTTATCATCAGTTTCAAAACGAAGCCCATAAACATATTGGGCTTCTTGTATCTGTTTTCATAAAGATACTCATAGGTAACGCTGCAATGTGCAAGCATTTGAGACACGGTCATCTTGCCCCATTTAGCTGGTGTGTCAGGGCTAAGTTTGTTTATTCTTGCTACAATGTCTTCTGATACCTCTTTAGTGAAAATGTCTGGTAATGCCATTCTGTTTTTTGCGTAAAATTGCAATAAAAAATTCAGATTCCGGTGCTGCCTGCGCTTACCACTTTATATGCGGCCACCTGTTCTGAAAGTAATAGATGGTAGGACTCTTTAGTTTCAGCATTTGCAGCTGCTCTGTATGCTCCTGCACCTGAAATGCTATGGTCGCGGGAGACAGGAAAAACTCAGATACCAGTAATCTCAGTATTTCTTCATACCCCTTGTGCTTCATGTAGCCATAATAGTAGTAGCGGGCTATCATGCACTCATTGCGCTTGTGTAGTAGTGTGTTGCTCCTTCCCTTACGTATACTGCCACTAAGTCCGCTGTCTTTGATAATGCTATTATATGTTTTTTGTCCACGCATAAAAAAATGATAAAGGTTTATGGCACAAAGATAAATAACCGCCAAAATCACTTTTTGGAAACAGTTCCCTAAAATAAGTTGTCTCATCGGCCGAAAGTCTTTGTGGGCATATATTTCAGCATGCCGATCTTCACGGTTCCTTATAAATGAAATTGTGGATAACTCAATTATTTTGCCGTAAATTGATTTCGTATTTTTATTTTCTACAACATGATTGTGCGCCCTGTGAACTGCACTGAGATATAGAACGTATACTTACCCGGCAGATAGTACAGACATGAAAAAACCGGTTCCATTATCTGAAACCGGCCATCTAAGGAATGATCTGTTCGTTATCATCCATTCTTTAGTTAGAGGACATTGATCAGGTGTATTATAACCTTGTATATTGTTACCTGTTACTGCTGCTGAGTGCTTACGTTTTTATACCGCTTTCTATTTTACTTTTCCATACATCAGGTCACTGACCTCTTCCTTTGCCGACTGAAACTTTTCGGTAAGATTGTTCAGTAGTTCATCAAGTTTGTCCTTTATATCTGCTACATCATCGTTTTCATCTTTTCTACCCATCAGTCTCTTCCTGGTTTTGCAGCGCTTCTCAGGGGCAAACAACACAGCCAAAATTGCCCCAATGGCTATCCCTGCTACTAATCCTTTCACTATTTTTCCGGTATACATATAGTGCTACTTTTTATTGTTTATGAAGCGGTTTCAATAAGATAATCCTCATTATTTATTTCCCCTTATTAGTCGAAACAATATAGAGATAACGGCTATAACTAATAAGATGTGGATGATGGCTCCTGCGCTGTATGCAAAAAAACCAATTGCCCAGAATATGACTAATACTACAGCTATAATATAAAGTAATCCGCCCATGATTATTATTTTATGTGGTGAGTTGAAAATGTCTGTATGTAAAGTTACACCCGCATATGTGGCTATACGTTACACATTATCGTGATTCAATATCATAAATCCCACATTTTTAGGTTAAAGGAGTATTTGTTTCAAGGTTATGTTGAATATTGACTCGGTGTAGCCTAAAAAACAAAAAATCCCGGTCAAAAAGAATGACAGGGATTAGTGATGCTTAGTTTTTCAGCACATCGGTTGTGTTGCTTCTACTTCATCTGAGAGTATTTGATGTTGGGCAATTCCTCCGGAAAATGAACAATCTCAATGATTACAGTCTTAACTCGCTCTATTATTATCTCACTTTTATCTTTTATGATTTTCAAATCATACTTCCTCAGGGTTTCTTTTAGCTTGGTATACTGTGTTTCTGATATTTTGCCTTTCATCTCTACCACTCCCGGTTCTGCTGTTTCCGGCTGTATGCCTTGTTTTTCCAGTTCTGCTCTTACTGCCATTTTCCACCGAAGGCTGACCATGTTCTTGATGAATAGTTTCATGTCGCAAGTTTTTATCGGTTAGGAAATAGAACTTTACTCATTTACTACTTCAGCAGACTACACTTATCAGTCTATCACTTTACATGCTGCATGTGGGTCATGGCTTATTATTTGGGTTTTCTGAAAAGATTAATGTCGGTTTTATTTTAGTTATATCACTCCTCTTTTCAATAGCCTGAAGATACGAACCGCAAGCGTTAACTAGGCGATAACAATTACTGAAAACAACGTTAAATGAAACTACTTTATAACGCTACAATTTGCATGCATTGAATCATACTTATGGAATAGTTCCCTTAAACAAAAAATACCCCGGACAAACAGAGGGCTAACCAGAAAACATACAATATAGTTTTTAGGCTCAGGATGCAGAAACTAAATAGTAATATCTATCTCCGTCCTGTATCGAAAAATTCGTTATCAGCAGGTCTTGTACTGCCATAAAAACCACTTTTTTACCTACCTTTGCCCTCCCATAAGAGACCCTTTTTAATTTTTTTACTTCATCAAATAGGATACTGAATAACAGTCATATGAAAATATTAGTTTGTATTTGCCCGGTGCCCGATACTACATCCAAGATTGCTTTCGGCGACAATAATACTACCTTCAATTCACAGGGAGTTACTTTTATCATCAATCCCTATGATGAGTGGTACTCTGTGGTGCGTGCGCTGGAGCTGAAAGAAAGTGATGCAACAACGGCTATTCATCTTATAACCGTAGGCAAGGCCGACGCCGAACCGGTGATACGCAAGGCACTGGCACTGGGTGGCGATGAGGCTATACGTATAGATACCGACAGTAATGACCCCTATATTGTAGCAGCACAAATAGCAGAATATGCACGCAGCGAAGCGTATGATCTGGTACTTTGTGGCAAGGAGTCTATAGACTACAACAACGGTGCTACCGGCGCTATGCTTGCTGAGCTGCTGGACATGAATTATCTGGGTTTTGTATCAAAAATAGACATCGACGGAAATACGGTAACAGTAAACCGTGAAATAGATGGCGGAGAAGAAACAGATAGCTGCAACCTGCCTCTGGTTATATCTTGCCAGAAAGGTGTGGCAGAGCCAAGAATACCCAATATGCGTGGTATAATGGCAGCACGCACCAAGCCACTGAAAGTAGTAGCTCCGGCACCTATAGACAGCACAGCCAAAATAGTAGCTTACGAAATGCCACCAGCCAAAACAGGTGTGAAAATGATAGCAGCTGATAATATGGATGAATTGGTGAACCTGCTGCACACCGAGGCGAAGGTGATATAATAGTGCGATAATCTAGCAAGACAGCAATGCCTTTTTACCCATTTACCTTTTTAACCATTTACCCTTCTTAACTTCTTTAACTTTTTTGAACTAAATATATATCATGTCTGTAGTAGTATTGACGGAACACGCGCAGGGCGCATTCAAAAAGAAATCACTGGAAGCAGTACAATATGCTGCTCATATAGCCAATGCAATGGGTACTACTGTTACCGCAGTAGCGCTGGGCAATGTAGGCAATGGTGAAATGGAATCACTGGGTGCCTATGGTGCTAAGAAAGTGCTGCATGTAGCAGACTCACGGCTCGATAGCCTGGATTCAAAGGCCTACACTAAAGTAATGCTGACTGCAGCCCAAAACGAAGGTGCTAAAGTAATAGTGTGTCTGCACGACACCACCGGCAAGGCAGTAGCCCCACGCCTGGCAGCACGCCTGAAAGCAGGTATGGTTGCTGGTGCAGTAGCCTACCCCGATTTCACTAATGGCTTCACCATAAAGAAAAATGTATTTTCCGGCAAAGCGTTCGCATTCGTGAGCATTACCAGCGATATCAAAGTGATTACGCTGATGCCAAACACCTTTGCTGTAGTAAAAGGTGAAGGAAGCGCAACATTAGAATCGCTGTCTGTATCATTTGACGGCAATGATTTCGCAGTAACGGTAAAACAGGTGAACAAGGCATCCGGCAGCGTTCCGCTTTCAGAAGCCGAACTGGTGGTAAGCGGTGGTCGTGGACTGAAAGGCCCTGAAAACTGGCACATACTCGAAGATCTTGCTACATTGCTTGGCGCAGCTACTGCCTGCTCTCGTCCGGTAGCCGATTCACACTGGCGCCCGCACAATGAGCACGTAGGACAAACAGGCGGCACTATTCGCCCAAACCTGTATATAGCAGCAGGTATATCCGGTGCTATTCAGCATTTGGCTGGTGTCAACGGTTCTAAGACAATAGTTGTTATTAACAAAGACCCCGAAGCGCCTTTCTTCAAAGCTGCAGACTACGGGGTCCTCGGCGATGTGTTTGAGGTTTTGCCACGCCTTACAGAGGCTGTAAAGAAGTTTAAAGCTGCTCACTAAAAAGTAATAAATATAGTTTTAATAAGGGCTGTCTCGTAAGCAAGGGACAGCCCTTATTTATTTTGAGTGCATGATGTAGAGGTTTGTCAATGGAGTAAACTCCGGGATAAGGACATGTCTCCGAACCTTCTGTTATCGAGGCAATCTACTTCCCTGACCCCAGCGCCACTATTGCGGTTGCTGCATTGTCTGATGCATGGTTGCTGCCCAGCTTGTCCCAGAGTGATCGGTAGTCCTGTTGCAGCTCTGCTTTATATTGCTTGTCTGTAAGTAGGCGGGTGAGGGCAGTTTTCAGGTTGGCGGCAGTAAGCTCATTTTGTATCAGCTCTGTTACTACCGGCTTATCCATTATCAGGTTTACCAGCGATATGTATTTTACATTTACCAGCTTTGTAGCCAGCCAAAATGATACCGCATTACCTTTGTAACACACCACCTGCGGCACCCCAAAAAGGGCGGTTTCGAGTGTGGCTGTCCCGCTGGTTATCAGTCCGGCAGCGGCTTGTTTCAGCAGATTGTAGGTGTTGCCATTTACCAGTAGCACATCCATATCGCCTATTATCTCTTTGTACAAACTGTCGGGCTGCGATGGAGCCTGTGCTATCGCAAAACGGTACTCCGGAAAGTGCTGCACCATTTGCAGCATTATCGGCAGTTTTACTTTTATCTCCTGTGCCCGGCTGCCCGGCAGCAATGCTATCAGCGGCTTTTGGCTAAGTGGTGTTACCGGTACATCGTTTTTTTCGTGGCTTACTACTTCTATCAGCGGATGCCCTACATACGATACATCATATTGCCACTTCTTATAAAAGTCTACCTCGAAGGGTAGTATCACCAGCATTTTGTCTACATCCCGTTTTATCTGCTCTACTCTTTTTTCTTTCCATGCCCATACCTGCGGAGAAATGTAGTAGACAACCTTTATGCCTTGCTGTTTTGCCCAGGCTGCTATGCGCAGGTTGAACCCCGGATAGTCTATAAGCACCAGCACATCGGGCGAATACGCAAGTATATCTTTTTTACAGAAAGCTATATTCCGAAATATGGTGCGCAGGTGAATGAGCACCTCTACAAAACCCATAAAGGCCAGTTCACGGTAGTGTTTCACCACTGTGGCACCTGCAGCTTCCATATGCTCACCGCCCCAGCAGCGCACATCAGCAGCGCCATCCTGCCGGTGAATTGCCTTCACCAGATTGCCGCCGTGCAGGTCGCCGCTGGCCTCGCCCGCTATGATATAGTATCTCATGTATTACCAGACAAACATGATGAGCACATCCAGAACGGCATAAAGCATAGTAGCTATTACTACACCACGCATTGCAAAGTCAAGCCGCTTTGTATTGAAATAGAGAAAGGGCACCAGATTTATCAGCAAACTGAGTGTGAGTACCTTTGATGCCGTTTTGTGGTCGTGAGATAACATGTTCAGCAAAGAGCTCAATTCACGACCTTTGAACCACATAAAGTAAACTATGGCAAAGCCCACAATAGGTAAAACCAAGCCTATAATAAAGCCAACAATAGGTACATTTTTGCGCATATATGGTATATTATGACTGCAATATACAAACGGGAAAGGCATTATTAGTGTTAAAAGCCTGAATGAATTATCTTTGCCCGACTATTCAACATACACATACATGAATTTTACACTAAAAAATATTCCGCAGCGCACAGTTAAGCCTCGCAATTTTGGCCTTACAATGGTAATGGACAAAGGTATGGGACTGGAGGGTACCAGAGATTTTCTATCTGTGGCAGCACCTTATGTCGACATAGTGAAGCTGGGTTTCGGAACCAGTGTGGTAACTGCGAACCTTCGTGAAAAAATAGAAATCTATCAGCAGCATGGCATACCGGTATATTTTGGCGGCACACTGTTCGAGGCATTTCTTATCCGCAATCAGATAGACGACTATATCAATGTAATAAAGGATTATGGTCTGAGTCATGTGGAGGTATCTGACGGCTCTATCACTATTCCTCACATCGAAAAATGCGGATACATAGAGAAGTTGTCAAAGCTGGTAACGGTATTCTCTGAGGTAGGCTCAAAAGATGCTGCTCATATTATGCCGCCCTACAAGTGGATAGAACTGATGAAAGCAGAGCTGGAAGCGGGCTCCACCTATGTAATAGCCGAAGCGCGCGAGGCAGGTAATGTGGGCATCTACCGCGGCTCTGGCGAGGTGCGTGAGGGATTGGTACAAGAGATACTGACACAAATACCCTACGAAAAAATAATCTGGGAAGCACCTCAGAAAGCACAGCAGGTTTACTTTCTGGAGCTACTGGGTGCCAATGTAAACCTGGGCAATCTGGCACCTGCCGAGATGATACCGCTGGAATCGATGCGCATAGGGCTAAGAGGAGATACCTTTCATCTCTATCTGGGCAACGACAGCGTGAATGCACTGCCACCAATAGAGTAATAGAATTTCAAGTACATAAGTTTTTCTAAAAAAGCACACCCATCAGAGAAATGTGGTGTGCTTTTTTATTAGTAATTTTATTTTATGGAAGTACGCCAACCTGCAATAGCTTACGGAAAACAAAAGTATTCAGTAGAAGAATATCTGGAGCTGGAAAACGCCGCTTCAGAAAAACATGAATATTACAAAGGAGAGATCTTTGCTATGTCCGGCGCAAGGTTGCCGCACAACCGTGTATGTGGCAATGTGTACGCCAACTTATGGAACAAACTAAAAGGCAAACCCTGCAAACCTTACAATAGCGATACCCGCATTCATATACTCAGCAATACCCTTTTCACATACCCTGATGTTTCTGTTGTATGCGGCGATACAGAAACACTTAACGATGATAATTTCAATGTACTTAACCCTACGATCATTTTCGAGGTCTTATCTGCCGCTACAAAAAATTATGACCGGGGAGATAAGTTCAACTTATACAGAGACATACCCTCACTAAAAGTATACATACTGATAGATACTGAAAAAACAGCCGTGGAAGCATGGAGTATTAATACTGCAGGTAAATGGGAACTTACCACCTACAAGGAGATGCATGATGAAGTGCCTCTGCCCGCCATTGGTGCTTTACTCACGCTGACAGAAATATACGATGGGGCGGTTTTATAAGTTATGAGAAACAGGATACAAACATGCATTTTCAAAAAAGCATCATTGTTTCTATTTTTTTTGAGCTTTGTGCCCTTTCCAATACATCTTTCGCAAACTATACTCGACCAGCTTAGTGCCCCTTGTGACCTTTGTGGTGAACCGATTATTTACCCTCAATTGCGTCTTTCGTACCCATGATGTTGAAAGCCTATATGGTTTTACGTGGTACGTTTAGACTGTTTATATCCCATGTATTCAAATTGCTGCTTACTTTTGCAGCAATGGTAAACATACAAGCCAAACTTTCTGTAAACATAAATAAGATCGCCACGCTGCGCAACAGCCGCGGTGGCAACAATCCTGATGTGCTGAAGGCTGCTATAGACTGTCAGCATTTTGGAGCCGATGGCATCACGGTGCATCCACGCCCCGATGAGCGACACATACGCTACGACGATGTGCGGCAGATAGCAAAGGTGATTACTACTGAGTTTAACATAGAAGGAAATCCGCAGGAAGATAAGTTTGTAGCGCTGGTGCTGGACGTAAAGCCGGCACAGGTAACATTGGTGCCCGATAGCCTGAGCCAAATCACATCTAATCACGGCTGGGATACCATAAAGGAAAAACAATACCTTACCGGCATAATAGAGGTGTTTAAGAAAGCAGGTATCAGGGTGTCGGTATTTACAGACCCTGTAGAAAGTATTATTGCCGGTGCTGCCGATGTGGGTGCCGACAGAATAGAACTCTACACCGAAAGCTATGCGGTGAACTATCGCAAAGACCGGCAGGCGGCAATTGCTGCATATGTGCAGGCAGCACGCACCGCTATGAGTTATGGGCTGGGCATAAATGCCGGGCATGATCTGGACAGAGATAACCTGGGCTTCTTTGCACAGTCAGTGCCGGGCCTGCTCGAGGTGTCTATAGGTCATGCGCTTATAGCAGATGCGCTCTACTATGGGCTTGAAAACACCATACAGTTATACAAGCGGGCATTGATTCATCACATGTAGTACTCAATAACTTTTCACTTAAGATTATCTCATGCGTGTATTTACCTCTATTTACATTCTTATACTCGTATACATCATAGCTGCATTGGTGTTTTGGGAGATGAACCTGCAGAAGCAGAGCGGCCGCATATATGCTCAGGAAGTGGTAACACTCCGCAATCAGGTAGACAGCATAAGACTACCCAACATATACCGCCACGAGATGACTATGCTGAAAAAAGAGCTGGATAGCCGCACTACACAGTATGTGGCAGAGGGTGCTACCTTTCTTATAGTGATACTGATAGGTGCAGCAGTAGTTTATGGCTCTTTCAGCCGGCGCATGATGCTATCGCGGCAGCAGAACAACTTTATGCTTGCAGTAACCCATGAGCTGAAATCGCCGATAGCAGCCATAAAGCTTAACCTGCAAACACTGGAAAAACACCGGCTGGATGAAGAAAAAAGAAAACTGCTGATAGACCGCTGTATCAAGGAATCAGACAGGCTCAATGATCTCTGCAACAATATGCTCTTTACCTCGCAGATAGAGGGTGGGCAATACAAACCTGCTATGGAGCCCTTTAGTCTTTCTGCCATGACAGAGGAAATTATAGCTGATTTTGCCGCACGATACTCACGCCGGTTCGAAGAAGAAGTGGCAACCGGCTGCAAGGCACTGGGCGACGCCCCCATGCTGCGCATAGCAGTAAACAATCTGGTAGAGAATGCAGTAAAATATACCCCCGAAGACAAGCCTATTACCATAAGCCTGACTGTAAAACAAAACACAGCAATGCTGCGAATAGCTGATGAAGGACCCGGCATACCGGATAGTGAAAAACAAAAAATATTTGATAAGTTTTACCGTATAGGCAACGAGGAAAGCCGCAAAACAAAGGGAACCGGACTGGGACTATACCTGAGCAATAAAATAATAGCCCAGCACAGAGGGCGGATAAGCATCAGGGACAACAGCCCTACAGGCTCTGTATTTGAAATACAATTGCCGGTTACAGTCTAGAATGACAGCTTAATGCCTGATAAGGCGAACTATCATCACTATAATAGCAAAAAGGAACATAAAGAGCGAAATACGGTTCATGCCATGCATAAACTTGATGCTCATATTTTTCGGATCATTAGGGTCACGTTTACGTATGTAAAAGTAGGTGAGTACCTGCTGCCATATACCTTGTTTCATTCTGTGGCTTATTTTTTATAAAGTTACGAAAATAATCAGCCAAAGCCATATATTTGCAGTCCTCCAACCAGGGGAATTAGCTCATCTGGTAGAGCGTTTGCATGGCATGCAAAAGGTAACCGGTTCGACTCCGGTATTCTCCACAAGCTTTAAATCACCTTCGGGTGATTTTTTGCGTTAATATAGAATGGGATTTTACGTTTACATAGTCTACTCCGCCAAACTTGACAGGTATTATGTCGGATATACTGAAGATGTCGGCGTTCGACTAAGTCAACACAATGACGGTATCTCTGAATTTACTTCGAAAGCCAATGACTGGCTTCTGAATTATTCGGAAATGCATGCCACAAGGGACGCCGCACGCAAACGAGAATTAGAAATCAAAAAAAAGAAAAGCAGGAAATACCTTGAATGGCTAATAAGTTCCGCATCAAATGATTAAAAGTGAGCATCGGGAATTAGCTCGTCTGGTAGAGCGCTTGCATGCCCCGAATGCTTTCGGGGAAAAGGTAACCGCTTCGACTCCGGTATTCTCCACATCAGTAAAATCAAGGGTTTCAGCGAAAGTTGAAATCCTTTGCTTTTTTTGTTCGGTTTAAACATGGTTTAAACAGGCTTAAATTCCTCAATCGTAATAAAAGTACAAAAAAGTACTTTATTACAGTTACTACATACTACAAATGAGCCCGAAATCAGTATTGAATATAGATAGTAAGTTGTAGTAACAATTAATATCAGTGCTTACTACGACTACTACACCATTAATATCAGTACTTCTAGCGATTCGTAGTAATGTAGTAATTGATGTTTTAAAAAATAGAAATAATTTGTATTTTTACTGCTCATTAAATCAAAAAAACATGAAAAGATATTCATTATATACGGTTGTTTTGTTAATATCCATATTCTTTTTTTCATGTAGCAGCACATCGGAATCATCATCAAAATCAGAACCCTCATTTGTGACCTTTTTAAAAGAGGACTTAAAAAAAAGAGTTCCCGAATTCTCTAATGGCTATTTCAAATACGTCGATCTTAGTGTTACAGATGCAAGAGGGTCTTTAACGGAAACTGGTATAGAAAAATGGAGAACTGAATGTATTATTAAAGTTGTATGCTTAAAGGATGGGGGGGATATAACTTTATCGAATAATAATGTAATTTCTGATCTTCAAGTGAAAACCAGCCCCTATTCAAATGCAATGACGAAAAAAGGTGAATTTTATAGAATGAGATTTTATTCTCAAGTTGAAAAACACGATGGAAAATGGGTATTGGTGGATAATTAATATATTTTTTTAGAGACTTTATCCACTTACAATGTACGTTAACTGCGAAAATATTCTTTAATACTTCACATATAAAATGTAAATTTGTAAATTAATATATTTTGTTGGAATTTATATATAAAAGTTAGTTCATTACTCTTAATAATTATAGTAGTTATGGCAATAATGGGTATGAACCAAGATTTTCTTGATGCCTTTCGAATAACTGGTTTTTTCGCTCCTGAAAAGAAAGGTGGACAAAAGACAGTCTATTTTGTAGAAAGGGAAGGAAGTCGACAAGTTTTGAAACTATTTGATGGTGGTAAGGATGCTAGATTTGATAGGGAAATGGAGATATACGAGAAATTCAAACATCTAGAAGGTATTCCCAAAATATATGAAACTGTTGACTATAAAGGGGAAATCGTATGCTTTGAACAATATATAGAGGGCAATACTCTTATCGATATTCTTGCAAAATATTCAGGTGACTATCTGTTAATTGCTGATCTGCTTCTGAATTTATTTGAAACATTACAACCAATTTGGGAAAGTAAGTTGGTCCACAGAGATTTAAAGCCGGAGAACATTATTATCAAACCGGATGGCAAAGCCGTTATAATTGACTTTGGGATAGCTAGGGACTTAGCTGCTGATACCTTAACTGTTACTGGATTTCAACCTGGCAGTTGGCGATGGCAAGCTCCTGAACAGTATCAAGGATTAAAAGACATGATTTCATACAAAACCGATTTTTTCAGTTTGGGAGTTATTGGATATTTTCTTTACTATCAAAAATTTCCTTTTGGAAATAGTCCGGATGAAATAAATGCAAAATATAAAAGTGGCGATGAGAGTTTTTTAGTTGAGGATACTTGTCCCCTAAAAGATTATTTTATTGAGAGCATGCGATTTAGAGCATCGCATAGACCTAAAGATAT
>JAIOYR010000031.1 GCA_021740995.1 Taibaiella sp. | reverse complement strand
GCAGGTGAAACTGAGCAATACACTCGCCAATGGTATGTATATGCTGAATGTAAGCACTGCCACAGCAAACAAAGTATTCCACTTTGTACTGAAGAACTAATACTAGTACACATTGAAAATAGAAGTAACAGCCCCGCAAATGCGGGGCTGTTGTTTTGTAGAAATAATCCGGAGAATATGTATCGGTGCGTTAGTTGTTTTAGGGTAGAAAGTACTTACACGGGGTTTGGGACACTGATGTGATTGTGTCTAAAAATCATGCTAGTAAAATATCGATTTAGAGGAACAATGAACGGGGACGTATTTAGCAGTTATTAGCCGGTGCTAAGCTACTTTCGGTACTGCTTTACTATCCCTTTCATTTCATTTAGTTTCATCAGTGCCTCTACCGGAGTGAGGGTGTTGATGTCGGTTTCATCGAGCAGTTGCTGGATACGACGTATGTCTTCTGTAACACCGTCAAATATGTTGAGCTGGTAGTTGGGGGCAGGCTTTATGTTCTTGATTTTTTGCTGCATGGTGTCGCCGGTATCAGCATGTTTTTCTTCCAGTTGTGCCAGTATTTCATTGGCACGATCCAGCAGTTTAGGGGGCATACCCGCCATACGTGCCACCTGAATACCAAAGCTGTGACGGCTACCACCGGGTGCCAGTTTGCGCAGGAATATGACTTTGTTACCTGTTTCTTTGTGGGTAATGTGATAGTTCTTTACACGTGGCAAATGCCGCTCCAGTTCGTTGAGCTCGTGGTAGTGGGTTGCAAACAGTGTCTTGGGTCTTGATGTGCTGTTGTGCAAAAACTCTACTATACTCCATGCCAGCGATATGCCGTCGTAGGTGCTGGTGCCCCGTCCTATCTCATCGAGTAGTACCAGGCTGCGCTCACTCAGATTGTTGATGATGCTGGCAGTTTCATTCATCTCTACCATAAAGGTACTCTCGCCACCACTCAGATTGTCTGAAGCACCTACACGGGTGAATATCTTATCTGTAAGTCCAATAGTGGCAGATGACGCAGGTACAAAGCTACCCATATGTGCCATTAGTGTGATGATTGCAGTTTGCCGCAGCAGTGCGCTCTTACCACTCATATTGGGGCCGGTAAGGATTATCACCTGCAGGTCTTCCTTGTCCAGCCTGATGTCGTTGGTGATGTAGCTGTCGCCGGGGGGCAGTTGCTGCTCTATCACGGGGTGTCTGCCTTCTTTTATATCCAGCATAGGCTCGCTCACCATAGCCGGGCGGTGGTAGTTATACTTTTGTGCATTGGCAGCAAAACACAACAGACAGTCGAGCTGGGCTGTGATATGGGCATTGTGCTGTATAGGTGCAATGAAGGGCTCTATAGTTACCAATAGCTGCTGGTATAACTCCAGCTCTATTACCATGATGCGGTCTTCGGCACCCAGTATTTTTTCTTCGTATTCTTTGAGCTCCGGGGTTATATAACGTTCTGCATTGGCCAGGGTTTGTTTGCGAATCCAGTCGGCAGGTACCTTGTCTTTGTGGGTATGGGTAACCTCCAGGTAGTAGCCGAACACATTGTTATAGGACACCTTGAGCGATGATATGCCGGTGCGCTGTGCCTCCTGCTGCTGTATCTGGAGGAGGTAGTCTTTGCCGCTACGCGAGATAGTGCGCAGATGATCCAGCTCTTCGGATATGCCGGCGCGTATCATGCCTCCTTTAGACGCCAGCGCGGGTGCATCATCTGAAATGGTGTGGATGATGCGCTCTCTGATCTCGGCAAGTGGTTGCATGGGCGATGCCATGATGCTCAGCGCGGCATCGCCCGATTCGGTACACAGTTCCCGCACCTGCTGCATAAAGTGTATGCTGCGCGCCAGTTGCAGCACCTCGCGCGGATTGGCTTTTTTCAGCGGTATCTTGCCTACCAGTCTTTCCACATCACCGGTTTGCTTGATTAGGGTAATGAGCGAGTGGTTGAGGTCCTGATGGAGCAGGAAGTAACTCACAAGGTTGAGCCGCTGCTCTATGCGGTGCATATCATAGAGGGGGAAAATCATCCACCGCTTCATGAGGCGTGCACCCATGGGGGTGAAGGTGTGGTCTATTGCCTGCAGCAGGTTGGTGCCCTGCTCATAACTGCTATGTATCAGCTCCAGATTGCGGATGGTGAACCTGTCCATCCACAGAAAATCGGTGGCGGTGATGCGCTGCAGGGTGTTGATGTGTTGCAGATTGGCATGTTCTGTATCCTTGAGGTAGTGTATGGCTACACCACATGCCGTGATGGCGGCTTTGAGGTCTTCTATACCAAACCCCTTGAGGGATTGTGTCTGGAAGTGCTGTACCAACTGGTCGTAGGCGTACTGCTCCCGGAATATCCATTCTTCGAGCTGAAAGGTGTAGACCTTGGTATCGAACTGCTCGCGGAAGCGCTTCATCTGCGATTTGGAGAGTATAACCTCTGATGGCTGAAAGCTCTGCATGAGCTTGTCCATGTACTCAGTGTCGCCCTCTGCGGCATAAAATTCGCCGGTAGTGATATCAAGAAAGGCGATACCGCACAAAGGCTCTGCAAGGTGCAGCACTGCCAGAAAGTTGTTGGTGCGGTTTTCGAGCAGCTTGTCGCTGGTGGCTACACCGGGGGTAACGAGCTCTGTTACACCCCGCTTCACAATGCCCTTGGTGAGTTTGGGGTCTTCAAGCTGGTCGCAGATGGCTACCCGGTAGCCGGCCTTTACCAGCTTGTGCAGGTAGGTCTCCAGCGAGTGGTGCGGAAAGCCGGCCAGCTCTACGGCAGATGCAGACCCATTGGCCCGCTTGGTGAGCGTAATGCCCAGCACACGTGAGGCTATCATGGCATCCTCGCCAAAGGTCTCGTAAAAGTCACCTACACGAAATAATAATATGGCATCGGGATATTTTGCTTTAATATCCTTGTGCTGCTTCATGAGGGGCGTTTCCGCTGCTTCTTTTTTTGCCACATCGCAAATTTAACTGCTTACAGGCGCAATAGCTATTATTATAAATAGGGTGTGGGGTGGGTGTGGATAAAGTTTTTCAGTCGGCAGTTTGCAGTTTACAGTCGGCAGTCAGTGGGGCTTGGGTAGGTGTGCCACACTATGGAAGTGTGGCACACCTTGGGGATTATGGTAATCGATATAGTATCCCCCGTTCTTATTAGTTTTTAACGTAGGTTTAACCGTGGTGGTTGTACGGGGGTGGTGGTTTGCTGCTATTTTTGTCTACCTCAAATGAAGCGCATTAAATATTTTATGTGGCGTTATTGCGTTGTAATGCTGTTGGCAGCGGTTACGGGCTGCGCGGCTTATGGACAGAATGTGGTTTTCACGGCTGCTGCGGGCTCTAACCGCATTGGCATAAAGGATCAGGTGCAGGTGCAGTATACCATCAGGGATGCACAGAACCTGCAGTCGGTTACCAATCCATCGGATGCTGATTTTGTAATAGTGGGTGGTCCGTATCAGTCGCAAAGCAGCAGCACAGAGATAAGCGGCAACCGTGTAGTATCTTCTCAGAGTGTTTCATTGACCTATGTATTGCAGCCCAGGCGTGAGGGTACCTTTACCATTCCGCCGGTAACTGCCAAGGATGCTGCGGGCAGGAGCTACCAGTCGAACGCACTGACGATACAGGTGGTGGCGGGCTCGCTGGTGGCGCAGCAGCAACAGCAGCAGCGCAGGGGCAGAGCCTACGACCCGTTCAGCGATCCTAATGATGATGTGGCGGCGCTGATGCGGCAAATGCAGCAGATGCAACAGTTGCAACAGCAACAGATGCAGCAAATGCAGCAGGGCAGGCGTGGCGGGCAGCCGCAGCAGCAGGGTCAGGCACAGGCTCAGGAGGAGCCGAAAGTGAATGATGCGGAGCTGAAAAAAGACCTGTACATAAAGGTGGCTGCCGACAAGGCCAAGGTGCATGTGGGCGAGCAGGTGACCATCAGCTACAAGCTATACTCGCGCATACCGATGCAGATGGGCATATCTAAACTGCCCTCGCTAAATGGTTTCTGGACACAGGATTTTGATATACCCAAGCAGGCGAAACCTACTGAGGAGGTGATAGATGGCAAGCGGTACCAGGTGTTTCTGCTGAAAAAGTCGGCATTGTTTCCGCAGCAGAGCGGCACGCTCGAGCTGGACCCTGCGGAGGCTAAGGGTACGGCAAGGATAGTGCAGCAGGTGCGGAGAAGGGTGGCAGACATGTTTGACCCGTTTGGGAATGGTACGCTGATGATGAACGATCCTTTTTTCAATAACTCGTTCTACAATACTATGGCTTATAAGGATGTGCAGGTGCATCTGAAAAGCACTCCAGTGAAGATAACGGTAATGCCGTTGCCGGAGAAAGACCAGCCGGCGAACTTTGGCGGGGCTGTGGGTAACTTTGGGGTAAGCAGCAAGATAGATAAGAAAGAACTGACGACAGACGATGTGGCTACGCTGACACTGACCATAACCGGCAGTGGTAACCTGAAACTGATAGAGGCACCGACACTGAGCCTGCCAAACGGGCTGAGTACCTATGACCCGGTAATAATAGATACGATAACGGGCAGAAGCACTACAATAAGCGGGTCTAAAATAATATCGTATGTGATAGCGCCACAGACACCGGGCGACTACGAGATTCCGGCAATTGAGTTTACCTACTACAATACACAGACTAATAGCTATGTAACTGAGCGCACTGCGCCTGTGAAGCTGCATGTGGCCCCCGGCAAGCGGACAGATGGGGGTCAACAATCTGGCACAGCATCGAGCTTTAAGGATATACACGATATAATGAAGTCGCCACCGGCGGAGCTGTGCATGAAGAGTGCTCCGCTGCTGTATAAAGGCGGCTACTGGCTACTGTATGTGTTGCCGCTGGCACTGTTTATAGGTGTGGTGGCATGGCGCCGCAGGGATGAGGAGCTGTCGAGAGACACGGTGCTGCTGCGTAAGAAGCGTGCCAATAAAGTAGCGCTGCAAAGGCTGGTGACGGCTAAGAAGCTGCTGCAGGCACAGGATAAAAAGCCATTCTATGAGGAAGTATCGAAGGCGATATGGCTGTATATGAGCGATAAGCTGTCGATACCGCTGAGTGCCCTGTCGCGCGAGACGGCGAGTGAGGCGATGAGCAAGAAGCAGGTGCCGGCAGAGATTCAGAAGAAGCTGGAGGATGTGATATGGGAGTGCGAAACGGCGCTGTATGCGAGTGGTGGCAGCCGTAAGATGGACGACACGTATGAGGATGCCGTAAAAGTAATCAGTTACCTTGAAGATGTTTTTAAAGCATGAGCCGTAGCCTGATAATAGCCGTATTGTATATATGCCTGTATCCGCTGCAGAGCATGGGGGCAGGGTATAAGGAGCACTGGAAGAAGGCAACCGACTTTTACCTGCAAAAGCAGTACGACAGTGCTGCATGGTATTATGAGCAGGTGGCTGCGCTGAAGCCTGAGAATGCAGAGGTGTATTACAACCTGGGTAATACTTATTACCGCCTCAACCGTATAGCCCCAGCGGTGCTCAACTATGAGCGTGCGCTGCACATAGACCCATCTTACCGGGCTGCTGCCGATAACTTGTCCATTACACAGGCGCGTATTCCTCATTTTATATTGCCGGTAGCTGATATATTCTTTGTGACCTGGTGGCAGGGACTTACTGCGCATACTACGGCCACGGCCTGGGCAGTGGCAGCCTTGATATTGTTTGTGCTGATGATAGGGGTAGTATGGTTGCGGAATTTTGGGAATGGTGGTCGCAGATTGCCGGTACAGTTGCCCTGGATAATGGGTTTTGTATGTGTTTGCTGTCTGGTGTTTGGGTATGTGGCAGCTGGCAACAGTGAGCGCTCGCCGGGTGCTATAGTGAATGAAAACGATGCGCAACTGATGAATGACCTGCAGAAAGGTAAACCAATGGCGCTGGTGCCAGAGGGCACAAAGGTGCGCATAACGGGCGAAAAAGGAATGTGGGTGGCTGTGGTACTGCCTGATGGCAGAAGTGGCTGGATGCTGCAGGCGCAGTTGAGTAAGATATAGGCCTGTAGTGAGCGATGCCCTTTGACAAGTATTATTTCACATCCGTTAGTTTACCACCCCAGACCTAAAAAAGCCTTCGCTTTTTTAGGTCATCCTCCCGCTGAAAAAAGCGGGACGGGCTCTCCTTGAAAAAAGGCGGGGAATTCCCTTATTTCCTAACCTTACTTTCTGCTCCTGCCGTTTCAAAAGTCCCTTAGTGCACTAAGACCTGCAAAATATTGTTAGACTCGTTTAAGCCAGCCGGTGATGCTCATCCGGGGTCTATTGGCTACGGCTACTTCGTGTTCTATTACATCGCTCTGAAAGAAAATGGTCTTGCGGATGTTTGGTAGTATTTGCTGGGCTTCTTCGGTATTGTGTATTATCAGTTGCCCGCCGTTGCTTTCCTCCCAGTTGTCGTTGAGGTAGCTTATCATAGAGAACTTGCGGTTGTAGTTGTTTCTGAGCTGGTCTATATGCCGGTTGTAAGATGTGCCTTCTTCGTAGAGCGCATAGTGAAACTCGCAGGCGTTGATGCCGGTAAAACAGGTCTTGTTGAGATGGACCATGAATTGGCGAACGATGTCGAGGAACTCTATTTCTGCATCGTTTTTGCTCTTGTTGTCGAGCCAGCAGGTTTTGTCGCCACGAATTTTCTGTGATTTGTCCTTGATGATTGCATTGCCTATGTTGGCATTTATGAGTCTGCTGTCTCTGTTGAGGCGGAGCAGATTTTGCTGCAATGCTGTGGCTAACTTATCGGTCAAAAAAACTTCTGATATTCCAATCTTGTTTGTGATAAAACTTTCAATCAACTCCTCGAATTTCGCTTCCATTCAGCCTCAAGGTACTCTATTATTTGGTGAAAACCCTAAACAGGTTCTTAATGGCATTGCTTTACAGTATGTTAATGGGGGAAATACTATGACAATTATACCTGATAGAATTCTTTAAGCAGTTATATTTACAGCCTATTTGAGTGGTATGAAGCGGTTTATAATAGTGTGTGTATCATTGTTTTGCTTGCTGCGGTCAGCAGATGGTTACGGCCAGTCTGTAACGCCGGTATATGAGATAATATGCGGCAAGAAGTGGTATATAGAGATGATAAAAGATGCAGAAGGCAATACAAGCACACCCGAAGCTGCAACTGAAAAAGACTGCATGCATTTTGGGTGCGACAGCACATTTGTGCTGGTAGAGGGTAGTGTGGTGCTAAAGGGAAGATGGACTTTTGACAGGACTACAATGAATATACGACTGGAGCAACGCCAGATTGCAACCATGCCTGAAGCATTCTCATTTCATATTGTAGACTATGACGAAAGTCATCTGGTGTTGGTAGGGCAGGAGGGCACGATTAATGAAGGTACGACACACCTGATAGCCAGATAGTCTGCGTCTAATGTATAAATGATGACTTGAATCGTTTAGACTTTCCGTAAGACGGAAGGTCGCTAAATCTGGTAATTTCGGGTTTCAGTAATTTTTTAGCTTGTTTTTGTGATTTTACAAAAAGGTGCACTGGCAGTGCATTGATGTCGATGTTGTTGCGGTTGTTTTCCATCGGTTATTTGTATGTTAAGTAAAATTATAAATTAACATGAAAGTAACAAAATTTGTTAAGGATATTTTATTTTAGCATTAATTGAGGACGTAATTTGTTGAGGCGTAGTGATTTGGGTGGGTTAACTGGGAAGATTTAATTTGCTACTGGATGTTATGCTAGCGTTTACGTAAGTATACAAAAATGGTTTTTGCAAGGAAAAAAACAGAAAACGCTAAAATTGGATAGTGGCGTAAAGATATATACGGTATATGTAGGTGTGATTATGTAATAGTTTCTTTATTGTTGCGTTAATGCATTGGATGGAAACAGGAAAATTGTGATTTTAACAATGTTCGGTATTGCATTTGTGGTACTGTAAGTATAGATAATTTTAGGACTACACTTATTTTGAAAATAATTTCAATTGATTACTAACATTTAATTCTCTGCTGACGCCTAATATGGTAGTAGGCAACTGGCAGTTTATAACAGATGGTTTATCACACGGGCTGGTATAGTGAGGTTTTTTTAAATACTTTCACTAATTAAATAACAGAAGCATTGGCTAAAGTAATACATGTGAGCAGTCTTTTTCCTACTTCAGAGCATAACTTATCGGCACACGATGAGTTGAAAATTCTGATAAAAGATTGCCTTGCTTTGTCCAGAGCATCGCAAAAAAGATTATACGAAATATATTCACCTGCTGCTTATGGCATCATCAGGAAGTATATACATAATGACGAGCTTGTAGCTAAGGAAATATTGAACGAGGCATTTTTTAAGATATTCAGAGATCTGCATCAGTATTCTTTTCAGGGAGCATTTGAGGGGTGGATACGACGAATTGTAATACACACGGTAGGAGACTACCTGCGTAAAAACAGAAAAGAAGACAGATTGGTGCGGGAGGTGCAACCGGAAGATGCCTATATTAACAGCGAGCCGGTAGAGAAGATGTCTCATAAAGAGTTGTTGCAGATAATAGAAACGTTGCCGGACACACACCGAAATATATTTAACCTGTTTGTGTTTGAGAACTATTCGCATAAAGAAATTGCAAGTATGCTGGGGATGCAGCAAAACAACTGCAGATGGCACCTGAATGATGCACGCAGAAGACTGAAAGAAAAAATAAATGCACTTATAAATAAATAGAAAGTGGGACACAAAAAAAAACATATTGATGACTTTTTTCGGGAGAAGCTTGGAAGTTATTCCGAGACACCTCCTGCAGATGCCTGGCAGGACATGGATAAAAAGTTGGATACACTGGTGCCTCATGTGCCTACTTCTCCCTTGCGCTGGCTGGGTCATGTAGGTATGGTATCGCTAATTGCAGTGTTGGGCGTATCGCTGGTGCAGAAGTTTACCGGAAAATCTAAAAATGGTGATAGTATAGTTAAAGAGCAGACAATCAATAATATAGACGCATCTACCGCTACTGTTGCTGTTGATAACTCTGTGGCTGAAGCAACTACAACGTCACTGCCTGAATTTGATAATGGTAATGAAGAAAGTGCCAATAACGCTACTACGCCTACAGTTACTACTCCATCCTCAGTAAGTGATGATGACTACTACACTGAAGACGCTGGCAAAGAATATATACCCGGTGTTACACGGATAAGGGATGAGCATATAGTGAATGAGCAGGAAGCAGTAAATAATGTCAATCAAGGTTCTGGCATGGCTTCCGGATATAATAGTAGTGCTACACTTAATAATATTGAACAAACTATTGAGAATGAACGTGTTAATGTTATTGACAATCAAGTAGTTAACAGTTCCAGTAATAACTCAGTTCAGGCAGCGAAAAATTATACAAACCCATCGGTTGCCAAGATAATACAACCATCTAATTTGGTTATAAAAGAGAGCAGAAATGCAATTAAGCCGGGTTTCAACAGATGGGAAGCAGGTGTAAAGGGTGGATATGAAAGAGGGTTTACCAATGCTGATGCACAGAAATATGTGATTGCTCCATACGTTGCTTTTAAAGTATCTAAAAAAGTAGCACTTATGATACAGTCAGGAGTAAAGTATGTAAATAGTCCGGTACGTGCAATAGGTGGTGCTCAATCCTTCTATCAACAGAATGCGGATGGAAAAGTAACGGACAATGGCACTTATACGTCCACAAAAGTAGAAGGTAGTAGTTTGCAAACTTATTATAATACCAATTACCGTTATACCCAATCTCACGATAGTATTGTGAAATACAACAGGGTAGGTGGCAGCTATATGGAATATGAATTGCCGGTATTGCTGAGATACGAAATTGGGAAAAAAGTATCTGTGTATGGCGGTGTGAATATGATTTATAGTCAGGTAAAAGGCATTTCAGAACATACTTATACCAAATCAGGTATAGTGAAAACTATAGATACAGTTATTACTGCCAAGACAATGCCAACTGCACCTGCAGTGGGTGATATAATTACTTATACCGGTACACCTTTTTCTGATTACAACGGCCCCTTATACCCTGCCACAAGGGAGAACCAGATTCGTTTAGGCGCAATGCTGGGTTTCAGTTACAAGTACAGCGATAGATGGTTGCTCGATGCGCTGCTACAGAAAAACCCTGCACCACAAGATGTAAGAGGAGGTTACAATATTAACACTCCTCTCTCATCTACCTATTTCCGACTGTCGGTTGGTTATAAGCTGACAAAGGAATGATGATAAGATAAAGTATACCGATTAAGCTGCTCTTTCCCGTTTCTGCTTGGTTACAATCCCGAAATTTTTCGGGATAAACAGTGTACTACCTGCCTGCGGCAGGCAGGTTCGCAGATTTTGCACCTTGCACAACAGAAAAATAACTAGCTTACCTAATGTACTTTATCTTATCAACGTTCCTAAATAACTTCTTGTAAACCCTATCATTTTACAAAATTCATTTCGTCAGAATTATTCTATTACAGGATTTCGGGCTAAATTTGACAGTAATACCATACCCGCCATGGCGTGATTAATTATGCTGTGCTCTAAAAGCGAATAACTGACTGCCATGAATAAATTTCTATACTGTCTGTATTGTATAGTTTTTGTCATAGGGTCATATTGCCATTCATCTGCTCAGATCATCAATACATTTGCCGGTAGTGGTTCAGCAGGTTATAGTGGAAATGGAGGGGCAGCAACTCTTGCCCGATTTAATGTAAATACATGTCTTGCTATTGATCGTCTGGGTAATATTTACATAAATGACCAGTTCAACAACTGTGTAAGAAAAGTAGCAACCGATGGTATCATAACCACGGTAGCCGGTAATGGGTTGTTCGGATCATCGGGCGATGGAGGCCCCGCTACTGCAGCCCGTTTTGGGCAAAACTGGGGCATGGCGGTAGATGACGTAGGGAATATATATATAGCCGATCAGGAAAATGACCGTGTAAGAAAAGTAGGAACAGACGGAATTGTATATACCATAGCAGGTACCGGACTACCCGGACATAGTGGCGATGGAGGGCCTGCTATAGCCGCTCAACTAAGAACTCCTCTGGGTGTTACTTCCGATGCAATGGGCAATGTGTATGTGGGAGATGTGGATAATAGATGCATACGCAAAATAGACCCTTCGGGCATAATAAGTACCTATGCAGGTATTCCTGGTGCCTATGGTTATAGCGGAGATGGTGGAATGGCAACTGCTGCTAAGTTTAGCGATATATGGGGAATGACAACTGATGTGGCCGGAAATCTATATGTGTGCGATGGTGGTAATAATCGTGTGCGTAAAATAAGCACAGCAGGTATTATAACGACGGTTGCCGGCAATGGTACCAGTGGTTTCAGTGGTGATGGTGGTCCGGCAGTTTCTGCTCAGCTCAATATGCCACTAGATGTATTTGTTGCGAAAAATGGAGTCATTTATATCTCCGATTGTAAAAATCAACGTGTAAGAAAAATTAACCAATCGGGTATCATATCTACGATAGCTGGAACCGGAACAGCATCTTACAACGGTGATGGGATACCCGCAACTGCAGCCCACCTGCACGACCCAATAGGAATAGTGATGGATACTAATGAAAATATCTATGTATCGGATTTGTATAATGTACGTATACGTAAAATAGTAAATATACTGGCGTTTGTAAATGGAGATAGCAAATTGCTGAACGTATGTAAGAATTCCGGTCCGGTATCTATAGATGATGAACTGGCTATTCGGGATGAATATATTGGTCTTACTGATGTTTGGACACTGGAAACACCTGCCGTTCATGGTACAGCCAGTGTTGGCTATACAGCATTGTCCGGGGGAGGTGTTATTACTCCTTCTGGCCTTACCTATACCCCTTATACGGGCTATTCGGGTATGGATTCCTTTAAGGTGAAAGTGGCTAATTCACTCTCGTCTGACATTATTACTATTTATGTTTCAGTTGATCCTACTTTGTCTGCAGGTTTGATAACGGGGCCAGTAAGTGTATGTTATGGTGATACAATAAGGCTTTTTAATTCGGTAGCGGGCGGCACCTGGAACTCTGTAAACGGATATGTGAGTATAACGACCGGTGTAGCCAGCTGTGTAGTAAAAGGTATAACTGCAGGTATAGATACGGTCAGGTACACTGTAACTAATTCGTGCGGAACGGCTTTTGCTTCCAAGGCAATAGTAGTACATCCTTTGCCCGATCAGGGTACTTTAAGTGGTGCGGGAGCCATTTGTATGGGTTCATCTGCATTGATTACCAGTACAGTAGGTGGCGGTACTTGGAGTACCAGCAATCTAAATGTTTCAATATTGCCCATGAATATGGAAACATGTCAAGTAAAAGGGCTGTTGGCAGGAACTGCTACAGTGATATATACAGTATATAATGATTGGTGTGCGGCAGCAGCAATACATATTATGAAAATTGAAACCTTTCCTGATGCCGGTTCATTAACAGGGCCGGTAAGTGTATGTGTGGGTGGACAGATATGGCTGCAGGATACTGTGGATGGCGGAATATGGAGCAGCGACAATGGACTAGCTACCGTAAACAATGGCGCAGTGACCGGAATATCCGTAGGTAACGAATATATTAACTACAGTATTACCAACAGTTGTGGTACTGATATTACTACATGGCCGGTAGCGGTATATCCGTTGCCATCGATACCTGTGGTCAGTTTTGACAAGGGAGTCTTGTGGACAGGAAAAGAATATGCCAGCTACCAATGGCGAATGAATGCAGTTGATATTGCGGGTGCTGTATATGATTCTTTTTATATAGATGCTGCTGGTAACTACGATGTGGTAGTTACAAATAATTATGGATGTGGCGAATATTCGCAAGTATTTGATTATAAAGGCTGTAGCGTAGGTGACCTCAACTTTTATCCTAATCCTGCCAGTGATATATTACACGTGGTTTGGTGCAAAAAAGTATCGGTCAGAATAATAACGGCCGATGGGAGAGAAGTGGAAGTAGTAAACGATGCAAGTTCACTATCCCTAAAAGATTTGGCGTCAGGCGTATATTTTGTATCCGTATACGATGGCAATGGTATAAGAATAAAGACACAAAAAATTGTGAAAGTGCCGTAGATCTGTTTCGATGGTAATTATGCGCAATTGCTACAGATGCCATGAACTAATGTATTGATACCGGTGGCTGCAAAGCCTGATGGCAGTTTGATAGCAGGAGTATGTGTATGCTCGAGACAAAACATTTTGTGGCAGCGCGAACAATTGAAATGTACATGGTCTTCAGTATGCGTTACATCCGGGCAATCATGTTTGCAGCTTGCAAAACGGGTAATACCATCAGGGCCAATGATTTTGTGGACAATTCCGGATTCTTCAAAATCGTTGAGTGTACGGTACAGTGTAATCCGGTCGACCTTATTAAAAGTGGCCTCGAGCTCAGTGTGTGACAATGCCTGCTGCGTATTACTGAGTTCTTCCAGCACCTTCAATCTGACAGGTGTGGCTTTCAGGCCTTTTTCGCGTATGAGTTCTGTGGCATTCACTGCAGCAAAGATAAAAAATAAACGCAACAATGTTGCATTTGCGATTTTTACGTACATTTGCAACACAGTTGCGTTTATACACTTGTCAGATTCAGCAAAATATACACCTATAGCCGATAAACTAGGCATCACCAGTGCAGTAATATGCGCAGTGCATTGTTTGGTAATACCTGCTATTTTTCTGCTCAAGTACAGTTGGGCAGATGGTGTTAGTGCTACCTCGGGTACCGTTGGGTGGGGTAGTGGGTTGCCTGAATGGTGGGAGACTTTAGATTTTGTATTTCTTGTAGTGGGGTTAATAGCAGTTTATCATGCAGCTTCTCATACTGAAAGAAAGGGTGTAAAAGCATCGTTATGGTTTTTTTGGCTATGCCTGGTAGTGGCTGTTGTTTTTGAATCGCAATTGCACTGGATTGCATACATAGCTTCAGGAGGTCTGGTATTAACTCACTTTGTGAATATACGGGCTCATAGGGCTAAGAAAAGTGATGAGCATGTATTGCATATAAAAAAAATATAATAATTGAAAATTAGCTTTACTGTTTGTTGCTTGCTTGTTAATTAAATTTCATAAAAAAAGTGTATCCTTAATACAAATGTCCCTGTTATTTTGCGTTTTAGGTATGTAAAAAAAATATAGTTATTAGAAACTCCTAAAATAGCTAAATATTTACCATTACTTTTGCAGAAAATTAACCAATATTTATTTGTGACTATGCAAACTATACTGGTAGCTGGTGCCGGAAAGTCTTCGATATATCTTATTGAATACCTGCTGGAAAACGCTTCGAAGAACAAATGGAAGATTATAGTGGCCGATGGAGACAAGGAAGCTATAACCCCAAAAATAAAAGGTCATTCGCGTGCTGAGGCGGCTGTAATAGACATTACTAAAAATGTAGAACGTGAGTCTCTGGTACAAAGGTCGGATATTGTACTATCGCTAATGCCGCCACATTTGCATATATTACTGGCGAAAGATTGCCTAAAGTATAAAAAAAATCTAATAACCTCTTCCTATATATCTGATGAGATGCGCGCTATGGATAGCGCAGTGAAAGAAGCTGGTCTGATGTTCATGTGTGAGATGGGTCTGGATCCGGGTATAGATCATATGACCGCCAGTAAAATAATTCATAGCATACATAAAGTAGCCGGTCGAATTACTTCATTCAAATCATATTGTGGTGGGCTGGTAGCGCCGGTAAGCGATACTAACCCATGGCATTACAAATTTAGTTGGAACCCACGCAACGTAATAACTGCAGGGGCTGCTGGCGCTAGTTATTTGCTAAATGGCAAACAGGTTGACCTGCCATACAATAAGATATTTGAGAACAACAAGAAAATTAAGATTCCTGGCCTGAATGCATTGGCCTATTATCCCAACCGGGATTCTATGAAGTATCCTGAGATATACAATGTTTCGGATATAAAAACATTTCTCAGAGCTACATTGCGTTATCCGGCCTTTTGTAAAGGATGGGATGCAATAGTAAAACTGGGTCTTACTACTGATGATGATGCTATCGATACAGCCAAACTAACCTACGTATCGTGGCTTAAAGCAAAAACAGCCTGTAAGCCTAAAACCGATATCAGGAAGCATGTAGCTACTATACTTGGAATAGCTGTGGATGATACAGTAATGAATTTGCTGGAATCGATAGGTATTTTCGGAGATGTGTTATTGCCAGGAGATACAATGTCATCTGCAGATATTTTGCTGAGCTTGTTACAAAACAAGTGGCAGATGATGCCTGAAGACAAAGATATGGTAGTAATGCTGCATGAGATAGAATACGAACATAAGGGCAGAATGATAACTCTGAGCAGCTCTATGGTGCTCACCGGTGAAGGAGGTGAGCATACTGCAATGGCAAAAACTGTGGGTATGCCTATAGCAATATTGGCGGAGTTGGTGCTGAGTAAGAAACTGAAGCCACCGGTTGGCGTGCTGTTGCCCGTAATGCAAACAGTGTACCGGCCTTTATTAAGAGAGCTGGAGTATAAGGGTATTGCCTTTAGGGATGAAGTTGTTTAGTTTTTCGGGAATTGGGAGTTAGGAATTGGGGAATTAATGGGATTCTCGATGAAAGATATAAATGGCTATTCTCTGTCTCTGGTTTTTGCGAAGCTAATTTCTACCTCTTATTTTCAACTTTGGACTTTGGATTTTACCAGCCGATTTTGACCACATTGTCCTTATTTCAGATATCGTTTCATTTCACGTTCTACATCTTTTGATTTAATACTTTCCCGTTTATCGTGTAGTTTTTTTCCTTTTCCAAGCCCTATTTCCACTTTGGCGTAGCCATTTTCGTTGATGAAAATATTTAATGGTACGATTGAAAAACCTTTTTCTTTTACTTTATTGAGCCATTTTGCAAGTTCCTTTTTTGTGAGCAACAACTTTCGGTCGTGTACTGGTGCATGGCTGGCATAGCCGGCATTAGCGTATTCTGCAATATGCAGACTTTTGAGCCACAACTCACCGTTTACAAAAAGACAATAGCTGTCATTGAAACTTACCCTTCCATTACGAACTGATTTTATTTCGGAGCCAGTAAGTACAATCCCTGCCTTCAGCCGGTCTTCGATGGCATATTCAAAGGTAGCGGGACGGTTTTTTATAAAAATATTTTCAGGCAAGGTGTAAGGAGTTAATACTGAATACGAGTTGTCATTTCATAAACCACTCAGCAGCTAAACTAAGTTTGTTTTTAAGTGTTTTACGCTCAGCGATAAAATCAAGAAAGCCATGCTCTAGAAGAAACTCGGAACGCTGGAAGCCTGCAGGCAGGTCTTTTTTGATTGTTTCTTTGATGACGCGTGGTCCGGCAAAACAAATAAGTGCGTTGGGCTCAGCAATATTAATGTCGCCCAGCATGGCATAAGACGCGGTGACGCCACCGGTGGTAGGGTCGGTCATGAGCGAAATGTAGGGTAATTTTGCTTTTGCCAATTGTGTCAGTTTTGCCGATGTTTTTGCCATTTGCATGAGCGAGAATGCACTCTCCATCATGCGGGCACCACCAGATTTGGAGATGACCAGCAGGGGCAATTTGTGGGCAATACAATAGTCAATAGCGCGGCTTATTTTTTCGCCCACCACTGAGCCCATGGAGCCTCCTATAAATGAGAAGTTCATACATGCTACTACATACCCGGTGCCGTTCATTTTGCCCACACCCACGGTCATAGCATCTTTGAGACCGGTAGACTGTTGTGCTTCAGTAATACGGGCGTCGTAAGCCTTCACGTCTACAAATCCGAGAAAGTCTTTGGGTACAATATTTTCGAATAACAGTTCGTAATGGTTATTGTCGAACAGTATTTCAAAATATTCTGCCGAGTTGATGCGGTTATGGTAATTGCATTTCAGGCAAACATGATAGTTGTCGTGCAGTTCTTTGACTGTGGTAGTGCTTTTACATTCCGGGCACTTGTGCCAGAGGCCGTCAGGCGTTTCTTTTTTCTCTCTTGTAGAAGTAAGTATGCCTTTTTTATTACGACGAAACCAGGTTGATGACATAGTTTGAAAATTATGAATCAGGCGGCAAAGATACAGTTATGCCCGTTAAGTTGCAGCAGTAATTCATGCTAAAGTATTTAGATGGTATATGTATGCATTTCTTTCGCAATTTTGTTTGGAATAAGCATTTGGGGGCTACATTCAAAATGTGTTATATTTGCCGCAATTTTCACCCAATTGTTATCTAAAGCCCGACATATAATAGTAGGTTTAATTGATTGGTTTCACAAACCATTTGCCAAGGTAATACCTACGCAAACCTTCCGTTATCTGGCCTGTGGCGGTTCTAATACGGTGCTGAACTGGGTTATATATTCGTTGTCGTTCAATATAGTATTGGGACAGCAGAATGTGCATATTTATGATGATATAGCTATAACAGCGCCGGTAGGTGCCCAGATTATATCGTTTTGTATCAGTTTTCCTATAGGTTTCATATTGTCGCGATATATTGTTTTTCCGGAGTCTAACCTGCGTGGGCGTAAGCAGTTTTTTAGATATGTGCTTGCTACGGCTACCTTTATATTGCTCACCTATGTACTGATAAAGATGTTCGCCATTATACTCCCCATGGTAAGGGCCGATATTTCCTACATCTTTATTATGCTGATAACGGCGGTGCTTAGCTACCTTTCTCAGCGCTTCTTCACGTTCAAGAGTGTAGAGGAGGAGTGAGCAGTAAGTAAGTGAATAGAAAAAGGACAACAATCGCGTTTGCGATCGTTGTCCTTTTTTTGCTCTATTAATGCTCCTGGTTATTTTTTTGCGGGGTCCGGGCGGAAGTTAACCGGTAAGGTATAGGGTGATTTTACGGCCTTACCATCTTTTTTTCCGGGCTGCCAGGGTGGCATACTTTTTATCATTCTTATAGCCTCTTCATCACAGCCATTGCCTAATCCTCTCAATACTTCAAAATCGCCGGTGCTTCCGTCTTCGTTCACGTTGAATTTGAGCAACACTGTGCCGAAAATTTTGTTCTGTTTGGCAGCTTCGGGAATCACGAGATTTTCTTTTGTGAATTTGTTTATGTCTACAGAAACCTTAGGTTGCTGATCCGGTTTGTTCGGATTAGGACTAGTGGGGTGAGGTGTCAGTCCGGCCCTGAGTGAATCGAGGTGCTGCTGTTGAGCTGGTGACATTCCGGGAATTGGTTGTTGGTGTCCTCCCAGTTTCGCGGGGTCACGGCCCGCTTCGGCCGGCAGGTTGTTCACGATGTTCGATATTTTGCCATCGGTGAATGTAATGGATACATTTACTTTTCCGGTCTCATCCCAGTAGTACCAGGTGCCTGTGCGTGTATTGTTTTTGTAGTACATTTCTGTACACTTGTTGTCATTGTCGTAAAAAGAGATGAAGTCGCCATTCCAGATAGTATTTTTAAAAAAGGAACTTTCCATTTCCATGAACTTTCTGAAAGAGTTATCGGGCTGCCTGCTGAGCGAGTCAATAGCAAATGTGCGAAGGTTGGTGCGGTTTTGTCCGCCCGGAATCATCCTCATGGGTTGTATGCCGGCAAGCTTCTTTTTGAAAAGCGTATCCATCTCTGCTTCAGAGAGGGCGGTATATTGCTGTTCCAGTCTTGTTTTTCCGTTTTTGTGCCATGCCTTCCAATTGCCATCGGCCATGCCATTTACATAGTTGTATTCCGCTTCTTTGGCACCATCGAAATACCAATAGGTAAACAGACCATTCTTTACACCATCTGCATAAGTACCGGTGTAGGAAGTTTTGCCATTGTCGTAATAGAAGGTACACTTACCGTTGTATATTTTTTGCGGAGTGGTTTCTCTCTCCATTATGCGGAAAGACATAAAGATGCTGTTGGTTCTACGTTTGTCAGTTGCCGTATCGAAGGTGTAATAATCTCTGGTTTCTGTAGTGTTGTAAGCGAGCTTATATTCTCCCTCAAACGATTTGTTGCCATTGGGGAAGTAAGTGACTTTTTTCTGTGCATGGACCTGAGATACGAGCAGAAAAGTAGCGATAAGTAATTTGTGTTTCATTAGGTAATTTTTGTTTGTGCGACTGTGTTTTGATTTGTAAATGTGAAAGTAGTATTCTTAGATCGGTAATACAACGTGACTTTACAGGAGATCTATTGAGCTATTTTCTTTAGCCTGGATTAAAATCCCCCTTTTGTTAACTTCTATGGTAACTCTATATAAGAATCTGATTCCCTCTATTAAGTTACATTTGCCGCTGTTTTTGTGAAATCCTGAATATGAGATTATATTTTTTGTTTTTCTTTATTCTTTGTATGCCTATAGTGATGGAGGCGCAGTCCAATGCTGAGGACACGGTGGAGTACATTACGCTGGATACATTATCAGTATCTGCACAGGCGGGGCCGGCGCGCTATAGGGCGGCGGCCACCCGTGTATGGGAAATACTGCATACGCGCATAGCATTGTCGTTTGACCCAATAGGCAAAACAGCTACAGCTAAGGAATGGATAAAGTTGCATCCGTATTGCTATGCCACTGACACCCTGGCGCTGGATGCCAAGGGGATGCGGATAGACAGTGTGCTGCTGGTGGGGAGGAAGAGTAGCGTGCCACTAAATTATACCTACAAGGATGATGAGCTAAAAATAAGATTTGGAAAGGTGTACGAGTCTAATGATACCATAGAAATACACCTAAAGTATCTGGCAATGCCCTATGCGGCCGCAAGTGGAGGGAGTAGCGCTATCGCAGAGGACAGGGGGCTTTACTTTATAAATACTGACAACCGTGTGCCTAACAAACCGGCGCATATATGGACGCAGGGTGAAACGGAATCGAACTCGCGGTGGATGATAACGATTGATAAACCCAATACACGATTCACCACGCAAGTAGAACTGACCATACCCGACAGCCTGACTACGCTGAGTAATGGCGCATTGGTAAAGCAGGTAAAACAGAAGAATGGTATGCGCACAGACATCTGGAAGATGGATAAGCCCATACAAGCCTATGCGGTGATGCTGGCTATAGGCAAGTATACTATAGTGAAGGATAAATGGCGCAATAAGGAAGTCAATTATTATACGGAGCAGGAGTATACGCGTTATGCAAGGCAGATGTTCGGCAACACTACAGAGATGCTGGAGTTCTTCTCTGTGAAAACAGGAGTGCCCTATCCATGGAATAAATATAGTCAGGTAGTGGTGCGCGACTATGTTTCCGGGGCAATGGAAAACACCAGTGCGTCGCTATTCGGTGAGTTTATGAACCAGAATAGCAGAGAGATAAAAGACAGGGGTCATGAAGACATAGTATCGCATGAGTTGTTTCATCAGTGGTTTGGCGATTATGTTGGTTGTGAGTCGTGGAGCAATCTTACAGTAAGTGAGTCATTTGCCAACTATGGTGAGCAGCTATGGCGCAGGTGGAAGTATGGCAATGCCAGTGCCGATGAACTGGCATGGTACGACCTGCAGCGGTATTTAAATGCTACCCGTGGCAGCGATCCGCAACTGGTGCGGTTTTACTACGACGACCGTGAAGATATGTTTGATGCTATATCTTACAATAAGGGTGGGGCCATATTGCATTATCTCAACTACCTGATTGGTGATGCAGCGTTTGAAATGGCTATGAAGCTATACCTTACCCAAAATGCACTGCGTGGCACAGAGGCACACCACTGGCGCATGGCGGTAGAAGAAGCCACAGGGCAAGACTGGAATTGGTTCTTCAATCAATGGTACTTTCATGCAGGGCATCCGGTATTAAAGGTGGAATATGTGTACAACGATTCGCTGCAGCGGCTTACGGCTCGTGTAACTCAAACACAAGTAGATTCTGCTTTTGCATACCGGCTGCCATTGAAAACTGCAGTGATATATGGCAATGATAAAACAATAACGGATTGGGATATTAGCAAACGCTCTCAAATATTTACCTATCCTTACCGAAAAGGGCAAAGGCCGGTGCTGATACCTGATTGTGCGCATGTGCTACCCGGTGAAATAAAAGAGAACAAAACACCCGATGAATGGTGGGTGCAGTGGCAAAACAGCACTGACTATGTGAGCAAGATACAGGCGATACAAGCTGCCGGCAGAAAAATGTCTGATTCTATTATGCAGTTGATATTAGACAGGGCACTTACAGATACTATAGCATCTGTAAAACAGAATGCTATAGAGCAGGTGAGTAGTGCTAAAAGCGACAGATACCGCAAACGTTGGACGGCAACTATACTACAGGCTGCAAAAACAGATAATAACAATAAAGTACGTGCAGCGGCATTTGAAGTGCTGGGTGAATGGAAAACAGGGATGGCAAAAGATGCTATGCTGCCGGCGGTATGGGATAGCTCGTATGCAGTAGCCGGAAATGCACTGGAAGCACTGGCGGTACTGGACAAAGATACAGCCTACCTGATAGCAAAGAAGATGGTAGCAACAAGCCCGAGGGGGGCATTGGATGGTGCGGTGTGGGCCTGCATAGCTGCGAAAGCGGCAGATGAAGACGCGGTGCTCTATAAAGAAAAAGCACCACTTTTATCTGGTATGCAGAAATTTAACTATGCCACCAAGCTTAATACCTATCTGAAAAATGTAGTTGCTGATTCCTCTTTTGCGGTGATTGTTGATGTATATGCAGATATGGTTATTTATGAGACCATGAAATCTTACAGGTCGGCAGTGGGAATATATATGTTTCAGGCGGTAACAGAGCAGAAGAATAAGCTGAATGCAGCAACAGGGGATGAAGATATAAATAATGCCGGTGCGGCAAAGGCACGAGCAAGGTTAGCTATACTCAAAAAAGCCTTGGAAAGGGTAGTAGCTGCCGAGCAGGATGCTGCACTGAAAAAGAAATTCGAAAAGCTGCTGAAGGATAATTTTGAGTGACAACTGTGAGTGACAACTGTTTAACAAGTGCGGCAGAGATTTTACCGCAAAGACGCGGAGGTGTATGTTCTGTTATCATGGCGAAGATGTTACTGCTTTTAGCTTTCTTTCAATTGAAACCTGTTTGAGATAGCCTTGAAAGAAAAAGGAGGTCACTTGTTCTTATTGCTACCATTTGTATTGAGGCTAATTTGCGTTCGCTCAGATAACATGTTTATTGGGTGGCAAGTGCCCTGAAAACAGTGATTTTAAGGTAAAGGTGAAATGGCCGCTTACAATAATATTAATTTTGTGTCACAGATTGCTGTAGTGCGTGGCGAAGGTCGGCTGACAATTGTTCGCTTAGTTCCGGGCGGCCATGGAAAGCTGCAGGTGTATTTTGAAACAATGCTATGCGCCATTTACCGTCTTCCATCATTGCTGTCATGGTTTGTACAGCATTTACTTCCGGGCTTATATCAGACTGACCCTGTGCCACCATACCTACCACAGCAAAGAGTAACGCAGAAGTGTCTGACAGTAGACGTACTTCTTTTATGATAGATATGTAGGCGGCAGTAGGGAAATTGGCAAATATTTCATCGAGCACTGCATAGATTTCTTTTTGCCCATTGAGCTGGCTGCCATCAAAACCTATAAGGCTTCCATTGGTGGCAAATAGTGCTGTCATGCCTGCGGCATTACGTTTGTTCCACTGCTGCAGCAATTGCTGGTATAGCGCCAGAATGGGAGTTTGGGTATCCTGATTAGTATCCATTACTCTTAGTTTTTTCAAATGCAAAAGTGCGCCATTTTTATTGAAATTTTTCAAAGCAATAACTATTATACAAAGTGGAATCGCCCCCCTGTTTTCAATCTGTTTTTCAGACAGGAGGACCAGAGGGATTCGGCTATGTAAAATATGTGCCTGTATTCTATTTGTTTACTTCCAGTTTGCCACTATAAAATGCACTTTCAGTAAATGCTTTTACTATATAGATACCGGTTAAGATGTTTGGAATAGGGTAATGGACTTTGCTGGTTTTAGTACTGATGCTTTTGGTAGCTACTATGCGGCCTGTTACATTCTCTATTGTTAATAGTACGTTTTCAGTTGCTAAGGGCAGTTCTATGTTAAGGGAGCCGGAGGCAGGATTGGGGAACAAATACAGTGCAGCGTTTTGTGTTTTGATGATCTGAGCACCAGTAGTCGATATCTGGATTTTGCGAATGCGGTTGTTGCCGGGGTCAGCTATATAAATATTGTATAAATATTGCCGGCGGTATCGAGCACCACATCGCTCGGGAAGTTGAAGGATGCTGCAGTGGCAGGACCTCCATCTCCTCCTGAGCCTACGGCGGTTACGCCCGCTTTGGTGGTAATGATACCCGATGCACTTACCTTTCTGATGCGGTTGTTGCCCAAATCCGTAATGTATAGATTGTTTGCCCTATCCATCTTCACATTTACCGGTTTGTTCAGTTTGGCTGCTGTTGCCGGACCACCATTTCCGGAGAAACCCATGGTATCTTTTCCTGCCACGGTGGTGATGAAGCTTATCGCATTGAGTTTCTGCGTTAAGCCAATAACTTTCTACTTTTCTTAAAACTATTTTCTTAGGTTTGCATATACATTTTAAATACACACTTCATTAGATAAATATGCAGTCATCAACTCTCGAATTAATGCAGCAGATGGGTCATGAGCAGGTAGTTTTCTGTCAGGATCCGCATACCGGGCTAAATGCCATTATTGCTATACATAACACTACGTTGGGGCCTTCATTGGGAGGTACACGCCTATGGAATTACAATACGCATGAGGAAGCGCTGATAGATGCGCTTCGCCTAAGCAGAGGTATGACGTATAAATCGGCAATCAGCGGACTGAACCTGGGAGGTGGTAAAGCTGTGTTGATAGGAGATGCTGCAAAGCTGAAATCTGAACCTTACTGGCGCAGATATGGAAAGTTTGTAAATAGCCTGAACGGAAAGTACATCACTGCGGAAGATGTAAACACATCCAAGGGAGATATGGAGTATATAGGCATGGAGACAAAGTTTGTAACCGGCAAACCAGAATATAGTGGTGGTAGCGGCGACCCTTCTCCTGTTACTGCATACGGTGTATACATGGGCATGAAGGCTTCGGCAAAAAAGGCATTTGGAAGCGATAGCCTGACCGGCAAAAAAGTATTGGTGCAGGGTGCGGGAAATGTAGGGCAGTACCTGATGGGGTATCTGGTAGCAGAGGAAGCAAAAGTATATACCTGCGACATTAATGAAAGCAAGCTGAAACAGGTAGTGACACTATATCCGAAAATAGAGGTGGTAGACAGCAGTACTATCTTTGATATGGATTTTGATATATATGCACCGTGTGCACTGGGTGCAACTGTAAATACAGAGAGCATCAACAAAATGAAATGTCCAGTAATAGCAGGTGGCGCCAACAATCAGCTGGCTGATGAAAATGTGCATGGACCAATGCTGGTGGAAAAAGGAATACTCTATGCTCCGGATTTTCTGGTGAATGCAGGCGGTATCATCAACATTAGTATAGAGATAGACGGATACAACAAAGAGCGCGCTATGAATACAGTGGCCAAGATATATGACCGTACGCTGCAGATATTTGATATTGCAGAAAAAGAAAAAATACATACACAGCTTGCAGCAATGCGCATGGCGGAAAAACGCTTAAGTGATATTGCTCACTTGCGGGTAGGAATATAATTTTGGGAATTAGGAAGATGTAAAAAGGCGCTTTTGGAGCGCCTTTTTACATCTTGTTCAGCAATAAGTGGATTATTTCTTGCCGCTGATTTTTGTAGCAAACTCTTTACCAGCCTTAAACTTAGGCACTTTGCGTGCTTTGATTTTTATCACAGCACCAGTTTGTGGGTTGCGACCATTGCGTGCTGAACGCTCAGATACTGAGAAAGTACCAAAGCCTACAAGCGTAACACGATCACCTTTTTTCAAAGTTGTAACTACAGTACTTGTAAACGCATCAAGAGCATCATTAGCCTGCACCTTAGTAATGCCTGCATCTTTGGAAATTTTGTCAATCAATTCAGCTTTGTTCATAACTGTTTGTTTTTGTTGTGAAATGATAATTTTTGAGGATAGAACAAATATACTCACCTTTATTACACTTCCAAATACTACTGAAAAATATTTTTTTGTACAAAAGCCTTACCAGTTGCAGGTTTCCCACATTTACTGCACATTTTTTGGGTGAATTATGAAAATTGGATAATCTGTTGTATATGGCTACAGTAGCGGTTTTCAGAATATTGGCAAGAAATTTGCTATATGGTGAAAACCCGCAATTTCGGTACATGTGTTTTACAATGTTTCCATTATGGAGCGGAAGGCAATAAATTTATTGCCAAAGCGCTTAAAACCTTTTTCGCGCATTAGCGGTGCATGGTCGCTAATGTATGTGTTGTATTCATTTATTCCGGGGCTCACATATTGTGCTGAGTAAGTAATACCATCGGTCTCATCCTGCTCGAGCATGCGGCAGAGGCGACACTCGGTAAATAAGCCGGTACTCAGTACATCGGCTATATGCTCTTCCTGCATCCACTTCACCCATTCTTCTGCTGAGTTGTGCTGCACCTGTATTGTAACGTTGTAGATTATCATGATGATGCAAAAATAGTAAATTACAAAACCACTCAAAGCATTATACCATAGATGCCGCAGCTATATAGCCACTGCTCCATGCATGCTGAAAATTGTACCCGCCCGTAATGCCATCTACATCCAGCAACTCGCCGGCAAAATATAGCCCGGGTACTTTGCGGCTTTCCATTGTTTGTGGGTCTACCTCTGACACCCGCACGCCGCCACAGGTCACAAATTCTTCTTTGAACGTGGTTTTGCCTGATACATTATAAGTATCTCGGAGCAGGTGTTCTGTCAGTTTGTTCTGAGCTGTAGCGGGCATATCGCCCCAGCGCATAAGCTCAGTGATGCTGCAGCGTTCCATCAGGTACTCCCACAACCGGCGAGGTAATCCAAATGGGTTTTTGTGAAATACAAATTGTTTGCCATGCTCTCTGCGTTGTTGCAGCAGTGCGTCTTTCAGGTCGTTGTCGGTAATATTATTGAGCCAGTTTATGAGCACTTTAAACTCATACTTACACGCAGCCAACTCTCTTGCAGCAATTGCTGAAGTTTTCAGAACAGCGGGTCCACTCATGCCCCAGTGCGTAATAAGTAATGCGCCCTGCTGTGCTGTTTTTGTACCGGCTATTTTTATAGTTACTTCCGGTACACTCACGCCCATGAGTTCGGTAACCGGATGTTTTGGTATATTGAAGGTAAACAACGACGGCACAGGTGTTTCTATGGTATGCCCCAGTTGTTCTATCCACTTATATTGTTCTGCCTTGGGGAATGCGCCCGTTGCTAACAGTATTTTATCAGCTGCGTGGACAGAAGTATCTGCAAAGTGGATAATGAAACGGGGGCTGCCTTCTATGGTTTGCCGTTCTATAGACTTCACTGACTTGTGATAGAATACCTGCACTTTCTGCCGCATCATCTCTTGCCAAATACAGTCGATAATGGTCTGCGACTCGTCGGTAGCAGGAAACATGCGTCCATCATCCTCTGTTTTTAATGTCACGCCCCTTTGCAGGAACCAGTCTATGGTATGCTGCGGGCTGAAACGATACAGTGATTTACGCAGCAGCTGTTTGCCCCTGGGGTAGCGCGTGACTAGTTCGGGAATATCAAAGCAGTTGTGGGTAACATTGCATCTGCCGCCACCAGACACCTTTACTTTTTGCAGCACCTTGCCTGTTTTTTCAAATACGGCTACTTCCAAACCGCTATTGTAAGCAATGTTTGCCGCAGCAAAGCACCCGGCTGCACCTGCACCTATAATAGCTATCTTAGTCAATCAGTACAAAGTTCGTGAAAGGTAAACATACGCCAAAAATCTCCACCAAAGCGGCTTTCTATTTTGAATTATCCGGCAATGACAATCTATTAAAAACAGTCTGCTATAATAATTTCATTTATTTTTGACCCACATTGCTGTCTCTAAGAAAAAACATACACTGGTATATTGGCTTGCTGATGCTGTTGGTATTGGCCAAGCATGTATTTATAATGCACAGTGTGTTACATTTCGACTGGGAGACATCTTTTACAGATGCGTTTATCAGTACTCTTATTCTTACCATATCTATATGGGGTATCATATTGCTGATAAAGGCTTACCCAACTACTGCGGCTATTACACTTTACGCATTGTTTGTAGCGCTGTTTATAAGCGCTGTTACAGTACTTACCCAATGTTTTGTAATAAAGTGGTGGATAGATACACCGGCGCACCGGTACTATGTAGATTGGATAACTGATACCTTGCCTGTGCGTTTTCTAATCATCTGGATATTCTGCACCTGGGTAGCTACGGTCAGTGCTTTTCGTAAAAACCTTGCTGCGCTCGATAGTCGTTTTCAGCAGCAGGCAGATGCGTCTGTATTGCTCAAGGAAGCCGAACTTTTCAAATTGCGTCAGCAACTGCAACCCCATTTTCTGTATAACAGCCTCAACTCTATCAGTGCGCTGATAATGATAGCTCCGGATAAAGCTCAAGATATGGTAGGTAAGTTGTCTGACTTTCTGCGCAGCTCTGTAAGACGTGAGTCGGACGATACCATAGCTATAGCTGAGGAGCTAAAATATATACAGTCTTATCTGGCTATAGAATCAGTGCGCTTCGGTGATAGGTTGTGTATCGATTTTAAACATGATTATACGGACGATGCTACTATTCCTCCCTTTCTGCTACAGCCAATATTAGAGAATGCAATAAAATTCGGGCTATACGGCAATACCGGAAATGTGCATATTAATATACACATTTCATTGCAAGGGGGTATGCTGGTGCTGTCTATCGCTAATCCATATGACCCGGATATGCAGCCACCGAGAGGTACCGGTTTTGGGCTTACCGGTATACAGCGCAGGCTATATTTGCTATATGCCCGCTCAGACCTGCTGGAAACACATCACGACGGCAAACAATTTACTACCATACTGAAAATACCACAGCAACATGTACAAAGTAATATTGATTGATGATGAACCGCTGGCAAGACAACTTATAAGATCTTATCTGCAGCCACATAGCAGCGCCCTTACCGTTGTTGCAGAGTGCGGAGACGGTTTTGATGGATTCAAGGCCATACAGGAACACAATCCGGATCTGGTGTTTCTGGATATACAGATGCCCCGGCTCAATGGTTTTGAGATGCTGGAGTTGCTAGATAAGCAGCCTTCTGTGATTTTTACAACAGCGTTCGATGAGTATGCGCTCAAGGCATTTGAGGCGCATGCAATAGACTATCTGCTAAAGCCGGTAATAAAAGAGCGATTTGAAAAGGCTATAGAAAAGTGGTTGCAACTGACACCTGTAAAGCAGACACCGGGTATAATACCACTGCTGGAAAACAACATAAACGAGGGTTATCAGCATAGGGTAGTGGTGAAGGACAATGGACTGATACGTATAATACCTGCGCAGGATATTCACTACATAGAGGCTGATGATGACTACGTGAGGATAATTACGAAGGCAGGTAACTATCTGAAAAAAAGCACCCTCTCGCATATAGAGCAAACATTGGATCCACAACAGTTTGTGCGGGTGCATCGTTCCTACCTGGTGCCGGTAAACCAGTTATTGCGCATAGAGCCTTATGAGAAAGAAAGCCATATAGCACTATTGCAGTGTGGAGCCAAGGTAACGGTAAGCAAGACCGGTATGGCAAAGCTAAAGTCGCTGCTGGGGTGGTAAGAAATATGCCTGCAATGCGTTCAGTTGCATTGCAGGCATAGAGTGTATTTCATGACCTGATAGCAGAGTCTGCTTTATTGCTTTAATTCAGGGTAACACCAGGGATTATTACTGTTTCAATCAGCAACACTGTTGCTTATTTCGACACCATAACCCTTGATTGTAATTTGTTGCCATCTTCGTTTACAAACAAGACAGTGTATATGCCTGTAGACATGCCATTGGTGTTCATCTCTATATGAGATGTTTCGCAAGGTATAGTTTTTACTATTCTGCCTATGGCGTCAATAATATGTATTGTACCATTTACCTGATTTTGTCCTGCAACGTCTATAAATATCACATCTTTTGCAGGGTTAGGAAATGTTTCGATTGAGAGATTGGAACTTGCAATGTCTGACACACCAGTAGGTGTATTGGTGTAAAAATACTGTGTGAACTTGCAGCCAAAATCGTGTGCATAGGTGCCGGAGTTGGTATATCCGTTCAATGGCAGATTACTATTGTCGCCGAATTTTTTTACCAGCATACTACCACCCGTTACACTAGCCCACCAGTTGAGCCCGTCGCAACCCAGGTCGTTTACTTCCAGCTTATAGCATCCTGTAGGCAGTGTTACTGTATCGGTGTACAATGTGCTTACATTCAGGTTTGTACGCTGCTTCACTACCACATTGTTCTGGTCATAAATTTTCCAGCTCGATTCACTAAAGCCATCTAGGGCACTGCTGTTGGTTCTGAACTGTATTCTGAATTTGCCGTCCCATTTGGGCGTTGTGGCAAATGTCGATTTCATAATGTTGTTAGTGGTGTCTGCGTCTTTGCTGCCGTTTACATTTTTAATACGAGCTACGAACGTGTACTTGGTAGTGTCTCCAGCCAGTGTTTTCAGATTCGCCAGTTCAGGAAGCGCCACGTCAGCTGACTCCAGCGGATTGAGCATTCCGGTCCATGTATATGTTTGTAATGCTGTGCCTTGTACCCCGTATTCCAGTTCTATCAGGCTTATTGGGTTTGCACCACGGTTCTTGATATTTATCAGCGGATTGGTGCAAATCGGGTTTTCCCTGAAGTGGTTTTCGTGGTTGGTTGGCGCTATTATATCTTCAATAGAGGCGTCCTTTAGCTTGTTAAAATCACCATGATAAATAAGGTGTGTTTCAGTGGTGTAGCTGCCTAAGCCGCCGCCGGGGCTGGTATAAGCGTCGAAAACCATACCTACATTAAAATTTGAGCCAGATGTAATACCGGGGAGCGTATGGAAATTAGAATTGACAATGTTTCCGGGGCACCAGTTAGCGCGGTTATAAACCCAGGTACCTGATTGAGGGTATAATTGATTTTCGCCACAATCATCGCGCCATATCGACTTGCTGGCTACGGAAGATCCGTTAAGGAATACATGATAGTTTTTTTCAAGAAATTCGCAGCAGCCCAGATTATCACTACCATGACCGGTAATATTAAATTTGAGTGTGGCTGTTTTAGTGCCATCAGGTGCTACAGCGGGTACAGCGGTGAATTTTGTACTCATATCCGTGCCACCGCCATATCCGTAGCTGCCACGCCATAACCGCCGAAAACCGGTAACATTACGGTCTGGTGTACCGTGTACAAATGCAAACCTGACATTGGCCGTAAAACCACCGGAGTATCCGGAATAATGGATACGCACTGTAGCCATGTTTTTGAGCATAGCGGCATAGTCTGTTACCTCAAAGACGTAACGCTGCTTCCATGCCCACGGTGTGCGTGGGGCACCTGCATTGGCGTAAGGTGTGATAAGCCTGCCCAGCTCCAGTGTATCGCCACCGGGAGTCATCAGGTAGTTTTGAACGGTGTAGTCCCAATCTCCACAATACGTAGGGGAGCCCGGGCACACATACTTGCCCAGCGTGAATATCATGTATATATTTCTGTAAGAGCCACTGGCAGGAAAGCTGGCAGTAGCATCATAGTTGCCATACCATGCCAATGTATCAATGTTTGCCTGAACCCATGTGGTGTCGCCTGCGGCAGCATGTGCTGGTTTTCCGGCAAATAGTAATATACAAATAACGTAGAAATATTTTTTCATCGATCTAAAATTGTAGTGAGTCGTAAAGGTAACTATAAGCGCAACATTGATATAATATTCATTGCATTATTACAAATAAATTACAGAGTATAACCAGCTTCTATTGAGCCATATACATGTTTTAACAAAGCTGAACATGGAAAATCGCTTTTAACAACATATTTAAAAGTACCTTTGCACACTCAAATAAAAAATTTTATATCATGTCCGGTTTTACGGTAGCTATAGTAGGAAGACCCAATGTAGGAAAGTCAACGTTGTTTAACAGGTTGCTGGAGCAACGCAAAGCTATTGTAGACGATGTAAGTGGTGTAACCCGAGACCGCCAGTATGGCATAGCCGACTGGAACGGAAAAGTATTCAACGTGATAGATACAGGTGGGTTTGTGTCCCGGTCTGAGGATGTTTTTGAGCGGGAGATTCGTAAGCAGGTACATATAGCGGTAGAAGAGGCAGACCTTATATTGTTTATCTGCGACACTACAACGGGTATCACAGCACAGGACACAGACATGGCAGATGTGCTGCGCCGGTCTACCAAGCCTGTAATACTGGTAGTGAATAAAGTAGATAACAGCGAGCGTGCATTGTATGCTACTGAGTTCTATTCACTTGGCTTTGCTCATACTTTTCAGGTGTCTTCTATATCCGGCAGCGGCACAGGTGACCTGCTGGATGAGGTGGTGGCCAACATTACTGAAAGCTCTGATACAGAAGCAACAGACAAGGACGGTAATCCGCTGCCTAAATTTGCAATTATCGGTCAGCCAAATGCAGGGAAGTCTACCTTGCTCAATGCACTCATCAATCAGGAGCGTACCATAGTATCAGACATTGCAGGTACCACACGCGACACAATACATACCCATTACAAACTGTTTGGCAAGGAGTTCGTACTGATAGACACTGCTGGTATTCGCAAGAAAAAGAATGTGCATGAAGACCTGGAGTTTTACTCGGTGATACGTGCCATCAAGGCCATGGATGAGTCGGATGTGTGTATGTTGCTCATAGATGCCAAAAATGGGCTTACTGCGCAGGATGTGAGCATCTTCAGCCTGGCTACCCGCAAGGGCAAGGGAGTAGTAATACTGGTGAACAAATGGGATCTGGTGGAATCAAAGGAAACTAATACTGCCCGCGACTACGAAAAAGACATAAAAGAAAAGCTGGAACCTTTCACAGATGTTCCGGTAATATTCATATCCGCACTCGACAAGACCCGTATATTTCAGGGTATGGAAAAAGCGCTGGAGGTGTATGAAAATCGCAATAAGCGTATTCAAACATCGGTACTCAACGACATTATGCTGAAAGAGATAGAGCGCTATCCGCCGGCAATGTCTCGTGGCTATGCGGTGAAAATCAAGTTTGTGCAGCAGATACCTACAGCAGTGCCATCGTTTGCATTCTTCTCAAACCATCCCGATGCTGTAAAAGAGCCTTACAAAAACTTCCTTGAAAATAAGATTCGTAGTCATTTCAACTTCAGTGGTGTGCCGGTGCGTATATTTATGAGGAAGAAATAATGTGGTAATGTGGTAATGTGGTAATGTGAAAATGAGGCAATGTGGCAATGTGAGAATGTGGCAATAATGAGAAAAGGTGAGCATGATAGAATAATTATAGAATAAATAAAGAGTGTGGAATGACAGCTTTAGACTTTCTACTTTAGACTTTCGACCCTGCCTGCCGACAGGCAGGTTTTGACCTTCTACTTTTGACTTTAGACTTTATATTTTTTGAAAACAAGAACATTAAAAAACGACAAGGTTAATATTATAACGCTGGGCTGCTCCAAAAACATGGTAGACAGCGAGGCGCTGGGCGGTCAGCTGGTGGCCAATGGTATAGACGTAACACACGAAAACAGCAAGCTGGACCACAATATAGTGGTAGTGAACACTTGTGGTTTTATAGACAAGGCCAAGGAAGAAAGCGTAAATACGATACTGCAACAGGTGGAACTAAAGCGCCGTGGTAAGCTGGATAAAGTATACGTGACCGGCTGCCTGAGCGAGCGTTACCGCGAAAATTTGCTGCTGGAGATACCCGAGGTAGATGCATGGTTTGGCACGATGGAGTTGCCGCTGATACTAAAACAGTTTGATGCTGATTATAAATCAGAACTGATAGGCGAGCGGCTGCTGAGCACTCCCCGTCATTATGCCTACCTCAAAATATCTGAAGGTTGCAACCGCACCTGTTCCTTTTGTGCGATACCGCTGATGCGTGGTGGCCATGTGTCTAAAACAATAGAAGAAGTAATAGCTGAGGCTAAGAGGCTGGTAAGCATGGGCGTGAAGGAAATAATGCTCATAGCCCAGGAGCTCACCTACTACGGCCTGGATATTTATAAGAAGCGTGCACTGCCCGACCTGCTCAAATATCTCTCTGATATAGAAGGGCTGCACTGGATAAGGTTGCATTATGCCTATCCGTCTAAGTTTCCGCTGGAGATACTGGATGTGATGCGTGAGCGTGACAATATCTGCAACTATCTGGATATGCCACTGCAGCACATATCAGACAATATGCTGAAGGCCATGAAAAGGCAGATAACCCGACAGGAAATAACCGACCTTATAGCCAATGTGCGCGACCATGTGCCGGGCATCTGTATCCGCACTACGCTCATCGCCGGCTTCCCCGGCGAGACAAGGGATGATGTGGAAGATCTGAAAGAATTCCTCACAGAAAGCAGGCTCGATCGCGTTGGGATTTTCACCTACTCGCACGAGGAGAATACAACTGCACATGACCTTGCCGATACTCTGTCTGCTGAAGAAAAAGAAGCCCGCGCACAGGAGATTATGGAGGTGCAGCAGGAGATTTCTTACGAGATCAATCAGGAGAAGATAGGTAATACCTACAAAGTACTTGTAGATAAGAAAGAAGCCGGTCGTTATCTTGCCCGCACAGAGTTTGATAGTGTGGAGGTAGATAATGAGGTGGTAATACACAGTAAAAAGGCGCTGCCTATAGGCGACTTTGTAACGGTCAAAATTACCAAGGCATTTGATTATGACCTGGAGGGTGAGGTGGTGTAATTTTTGTCTTTTTTCAACTATACTTAACTAAAAATGCCGGATATTATCCGGCATTTTTAATGATTAGTATTTTATGTGATTTTTTAGCCAAGGGCTGTAGCATCTTCTATGAGCACACTTACATTGTTGTTGATCACTTCTACAAATCCACCTGTGATTTCGTAGGTTTCATTGTTCGATAGGTTTTTGTCTTTGATTACTTTCATTTTACCCTTGCCCAATGATGCGATCATAGGTGCGTGATTTTCGAGCAACTCAAAAGAACCAAAAGTGCCGGGCAACTGTATACCGTATACTTTTCCGCTAAATACCTTGTGTTCCGGTGTTAATATTTCTAAGTTCATTGTTTTTAGTATAAAGTCGAAAGTATAAAGTAGAAAGCTACTATCCGATAGTTAAGTAAGAAGCGAAATAGTGTCAACTCACGACTTTCTACTTTCTACTAATTACCTTCTACTGTAAATTAATTCTTCGCCTGCTCCATCAGCTTCTTGCCCTTGGCTATAGCATCATCTATGCTACCTACCAGGTTGAATGCCGCTTCAGGATATCCGTCTACTTCTCCATCCATAATCATGTTGAAGCCGCGAATAGTTTCTTCGATAGGCACCAGTACACCTTTCAGGCCGGTAAACGCCTCTGCCACGTGGAATGGCTGAGACAGGAAACGCTGTACCTTACGGGCACGTGCCACGGTCATTTTATCTTCTTCGCTCAACTCATCCATACCCAGGATGGCGATGATGTCCTGCAGCTCTTTGTAGCGCTGTAGTATCAGTTTCACACGGTTTGCGCAGTTGTAATGCACATCACCTACGATGATTGGTGTAAGGATACGAGAGGTAGACTCCAGCGGGTTAACCGCAGGGTAGATACCCAGATCCGCAATCTTACGATCCAGTACCGTTGTTGCATCCAGGTGGGCAAATGTTGTTGCCGGAGCCGGATCGGTAAGGTCATCCGCAGGTACATATACCGCCTGTACCGAGGTGATAGAACCATTCTTGGTAGAGGTGATACGCTCCTGCATCAGACCCATCTCTGTAGCCAGTGTAGGCTGATAACCCACCGCCGATGGCATACGACCCAGAAGTGCCGACACCTCAGAACCTGCCTGAGTGAAACGGAAGATGTTATCTACGAAGAACAGGATGTCCTTGCCCTTGCCTGTGCCATCACCATCGCGGAAATACTCTGCAATAGTAAGACCCGACAATGCCACACGGGCACGTGCTCCGGGTGGTTCGTTCATCTGTCCGAATACGAATGTTGCTTTACTGTCTTTCAGCGCGTTCATGTCAACCGAAGCCAGATCCCATCCGCCTTCTTCCATGCTGTGAATGAATTTGTCGCCATATTTTACAATACCGGCTTCAATCATTTCACGCATCAGGTCATTTCCCTCACGGGTACGCTCGCCCACACCTGCAAATACCGAAAGACCGGCATAAGCTTTGGCGATATTATTAATCAGCTCCTGAATCAATACGGTTTTACCCACACCTGCACCACCAAACAGACCAATCTTACCACCTTTTGCATAGGGCTCTATCAGGTCGATTACCTTGATACCGGTATAAAGTATCTCAGATGCGGTACTCAGGTTTTCAAACTTAGGTGGTTTTGCATGAATGGGGCGGGCACCGGTCATATCGGGTGCTTTAAGACCGTCAATTGCGTTACCGGTTACGTTGAACAGGCGCCCGTTGATTTGCTCACCTATTGGCATAGCTATTGGTCTGCCGGTATCTACTACGTCTGTACCACGCACCAGACCCTCTGTACCATCCATTGCTACGGCACGTACACTGTCCTGACCCAGATGCTGCTGTACTTCCAGTACCAGTTTATCACCATTATCACGGGTCAGCTCCAGAGCGCTGAATATTTCAGGCAATTTATTATCGCCACCAAAATAAACGTCCACAACCGGCCCGATAATTTGTTTGATTTTACCAACGTTTGGCATAAGTATGAGTTATATTATTAATTGAGTACTCGAAATTTTGTGCAAAGGTAAGGGGTACGAATTGAAAAGTCAAAAGTTAACAGGTAAAATTCCAAAGTGTTTGGGAGGTTATTCACATTGGACTAACGGTAGTTGTGTGGTCTATAAAACAGCCTATCATTTACACCCCAACGATTATTTGTTAAAATTCACTAAATACCTGAAAAATATTTGTCAATTACGATAATCATCGTAGATTTGACTACGAATTCAATCGTAGGCGAAAATGCAACAAACAATAAAAGCTACTGAAGCAGAACTGGAAATACTCAACATACTGTGGACCCACGGGCCCGCAACCGTGAGGGATGTACACGACAGGCTGGCACTCAAAAAAGATGCAGGGTACACCACCACGCTCAAGCAGATGCAGATAATGCTGGAGAAAGAGCTGCTGAGCAGGGTAGCCTCGGGCAAGACCCATGTGTATACTGCAGCCGTAGATCAGCAGCAGGCGCAGGGCCAGATAGTGCAACGGATGATAGACTCGGTTTTCAATGGCTCTGCCATGCAAATGGTCATGCAGGCATTGGGCAATCACAAGGCAAGCGATGCAGAGTTGGAAATGATAAGAGTATACCTGGATAAAAAAACAAAAAAATAGTTATTCATTTTAATATTCACCCTTAAACATTATAACAATGGCTATCTGGATTCAATCGCTGTCATGGGCACTGCTCTATTCGCTCGCACAAGGTGCTACGGTTTTCGCTGCACTATGGCTGGTACTCAAAATCGTGCCTTCGAAGGCGGCTAAGGCCCGCTATCACCTGGCACTGTCATCGCTCACTATTTTATTAGCCTGGTTTGTAGCTACATGGTGGCAGCAATTCCATTCACTTACTCTTACCGCCCATCAGTTGACCGTTGACAATGTTGTCATTTGGTTGCCGTTACGCTCTTATACTATAGCAGGCAGCCTTAGTGATTGGCGTACGTTTCTGTCGTCATTGGAATTGATGCTCCCCTGGTTGTCTGCATGTTACGTAATTGGGCTGGTACTCATGCTGGCCAGGCTCTCGGGCGGTATGTTGCACCTGTTTTCGCTTCGAAACACGGGTACGATACTACCAGATGCGGCTTTGGAGACACTCATGGCTTCCCAGATGCAGCAGCTAAGTATAAAAAAACCTGTGAAACTATTGATTTCAGTAAAAGCGCAGGTACCGATGGTGATTGGTTTCCTGAAACCCGTCATTCTGCTTCCGGCCGCCGCAGTGGCACAACTAGAACCCGCGCAACTCGAAACTATTATACTACATGAGCTGGCACACATCAGGCGGCACGATTATCTGGTCAATATTCTCCAGACCATTGTAGAAACCATTTTGTTTTTTAATCCCTTTGTTTGGATAATTTCAACCATTACCCGGCGCGAACGGGAACATTGCTGCGATGACCTTGTTGTCAACAATACCCCTGAGCCTGTTTCTTATGCACTGGCGCTGACGGCCCTTGCAGCACGCCGATCTGTTGTGCCCCGCATGGCAGTGGCAGCTACCGGCAAGCCCACTCACTTGTACAACCGTATTATGCGCATCATGGATACAAAAAAGAGTCCTTATAGCTACAGCAGGATGGTGGCAACCTTAATTATAATTATTGCCGTTACCGGTTCCATAGCCTGGGTAAAACCTTCTTTCTCCAAGGTGAAGAACAAGCTTTTGACCGCTGCAGGGCAAAATCCTGCATCAACACCAGGCACCGAAACAAACTTGCCTGAAAAAACGAATGATGGATCACTAACAGCAAATGGAACTACAAGATCATCCAATGTGGCAACTGGGGATACGTATAATCGGGAGAAAAACCAGGCGGATATAACAGCTGCATCGCAAATACCTGCAGCTGAAATGCCGGCCGAAATTGCCGATGAAAATCACCCGATCAATCAAGCGGTTGGTGATGATATTGTCGACAAGGTCACCGAGGCTACGAAAGAAAAGCCAGCAGATGTCTCAGAAGAATACCAACTGGTCAATCAGCTTATGAGCGATAATCTAGTAGATCAGGTAAAAGGATTTATAGTTGAAAAGCGGCGAAACAACCTGTTCATCAACGGGGTTAAGCAGACAGATGAAATTGCCAGAAAGTACCTATCATCCCTAAAGAAAGACATATTGAGAATACAGGTGTTTTCCTTCGATGAAAGAATGAGGATGCACCCCGATGCAACTTTTATACAACTGTTGTTGCCAGCCACTTTTTCGTCGGGCTGTATAGATACACGGCCCCAAAAGGAAGGGTGTTAATTTGACTTACAGCTTTTCTTGCCCATTTGTATATAGGAGTAGTCCTGCTGAATCCCTGTGTTTTTTTGTAAGGGTATCGTCACTTCTAATAGCGGCAACTATCAGGGTTTTATTCTGAAACTTAATCAGCTACACGAAAAAATCGCACTGAACCAATTCAGCCATCGGCTGTTACGGGAGGTATATTGTTTATCAATTAATAAAATAGAAACTTATGAAACTGTCTAAGTTATTCGTACTCGCTGCCTTGACCCTGACTGTAACGGCATGCAGTATAATGAAGAAAAGTAAAAAATCAGTCACGGCCTCAGCCCCTGCCCAGCCATCTACACCTGTAATACCGGGTATTGCTCCTGCTGCGAAGCCCAAAGATGGAGTTTTTGCTCCCGGTAATGATGAGCTGATTGCCATTCAGGCAAACCACAAAGATGTGACCCTGCAGACCTTGACCGATGGTTACGAAATATACACGGGCGTATGTACAAGCTGTCATGGCACCATGAGCATTTATGAGCGACCGGAAACAGCCTGGCCAGCCATTATAGACGATATGGCTCCAAGGGCAAAAATTACAAGTGCGCAAAAGGATGCGCTATATAAGTATGTGATGGCAATAAAAGCGACGCAACACAAGTAGATACCCTGGTTGATTTCGATTTAAAACTTCAGATGCTTCACCGTCTGGCCGTTATTAATTAGTTGTTTTAGCGAGTCTATGCCTATATGCATGTGGGTGTGTACATACTCGCGGGTTACATTGCTATCGCTTTCGGCTGTTTTCACCCCATCGGGTGTCATGGGTTGGTCTGATACCAGTAGCAGTGCACCTGTAGGTATCTTGTTGAAGAAGCCGGTAGTGAAGATGGTGGCTGTCTCCATGTCTATTGCCATTGCCCTTATCCGTATCAGGTATTCTTTAAAGGCATCATCGTGTTCCCATATGCGGCGATTGGTGGTATATACCGTGCCGGTCCAGTAGTCGCGCTCGTGTTCGCGTATGGTGGTAGAAATCGCTTTTTGCAGTGCAAAAGAGGGTAGTGCCGGCACCTCTGGCGGAAAGTAATCATTGCTGGTGCCATCGCCCCTTATAGCTGCTATGGGCAGGATAAGGTCGCCCACATTGTTGTTTTTCTTGAGTCCGCCACACTTGCCCAAAAACAGCACCGCATTGGGGTTGATGGCCGAAAGCAGATCCATGACGGTAGCAGCACCCGGGCTACCCATCCCGAAATTGAGAATGGTTATCTCGCCCGCAGTGGCACATTGCATAGGTTTGTCTTGCCCATGCACCGGCACATTGTGCATTTCCGCAAACAGGTTGACATAGTTTCTGAAATTGCAAAGGAGAATATAACTCCCGAAGTCTTCTATTTTTTGCCCGGTATAGCGTGGCAGCCAGTTAGTAACAATCTCCTGCTTTGTTTTCATTTGATAAAGATAAATTGTATTGCCAGATTGTGTTTACCCTAAAAATGAATATAGTGTTAATCCTTCTTAAATGAAAAAAGAGCTAACCCGTATGAGTCAGCTCTTTTTTGTTAGAATTGTAAAATGTAGTGCTAGTTTTTCATCAGACTACCGGTATATACATTGGTGCCACTGATGATGCGGTAGAAGTAAAGCCCTGTGGGCAGGTCTGCTGCATTTACTTTGTTTACAGTGCCAGCCTGCAATAGCAGAGTGCGCGATATCCTGCCATCGGCCGAGTAGAGCTGGAAGTTCACACCGCCGTTGTTGTCATCCTTCAGTGTTATATTCCATTCGTTCTGCGTCGGGTTGGGGTATATTTCTATGCCGGAGTCTGTACCTAAAACACCTACAGATGTAATT
>JAIOYR010000151.1 GCA_021740995.1 Taibaiella sp. | reverse complement strand
AAGAAAATGGGATGGCAAAGATAGTAAACGCGTATTAATAATGCAAATTATATTCCAACTTTTGCACAAAGTACCGAAAATACGACCAAATTCACTGCTGACGGTACCAATTTATTTTTTATACATTCATTAACTTTAACTTTGCGTTGGGATAAAGTTTTGTTAAAAATTCTCATTTTAACAAAACTTTATGACATCATATATCGAAACTCTTATCTATGTAACAAAAAACTGTCAAAATCAGTAACAAATAAAACTATACGACATATTAAATAGCACCTCGATTTTTCAATTTCAGAATGCCAATAAAAATAGTAAAAATCTCAACTAAAATACGAATCAAAGCCACATATCGCTCCCTTCCCCGTCGCTAACTGAAAAGAATGAACGAATATGGCAATGAGTGATGAGCGAGAAAACACTTACATAATCTTAATATTGAATGAATTCGAAATCGAACAAACTAATAATTGAAATCATTTATGTTTTCTAAAGGAAAAATATACTTTTGAAGGACAAACAAAACTATACCATATGAAAAAGATGATCCCAGTTGCTGCCGTCGCAGTACTTGCACTGATGTTTACCTCATGCAAAAAAGATTACAAATGCAATTGTACTATTGTAGATGCAAGTGGTGCTCCATTGCCAGGTATAACTTATGGAATTCAAAAATCCAGCAAAAAAGACGCAAAAAGTTCGTGCGATGCTGCACAGACAACATACACTGTTGCTGGAGCGTCTACAGCTTCGTGCAGTATTAATTAAATGTTCAGGTATTGATAAGAAATGCGCCGTAGTGGCGCATTTCTTGTTTGAAGCAATAAATACGCTCAAAAACGAAGTGTCAATTCTGATTTTTACTATTTTCGCTACAAATTATCCACGCACGATGAAGAAGATAGTTGTTTTGGTTTCAGTTTTGGCAGTTACATTGGCATTTACTTCCTGCAAGAAGGATTACAATTGCACCTGCAGCTATGGCAATGGCCCTACCGCCAGCACCCATGTAACTGTACTAAAAAACAAAAAGAAGAAAGAAGCATTGTCGTCCTGCAAGGCAAAACAAGGACCAAGCTCTGTTAGTGGTGTTACGGTCACTATTACCTGCAATCTGGATTAGGGGATTTCAAAAAGCTATCCATACCCGGATTCGGTTAAGGAAATCAGGTTTCCAGGCTGTTACTGCGCAGGACGTAAATTTGTTTGTTGCTATTTCTTTCGGTACAGAATAAACCCACCACCTACATAACCTTCTATTCTGGCATAGCTCAGCGGTACCCGGTCTGTCTCTGTCGACGGCACATAATAATAGTCATAAGTTGTATCCATGCCTTCACGTTTGCCATTTAGCAGCACAAACCGCCCCTTAAAAAAATGGTTTATGTCATAAATGAAAGGGGGCTCGTGCATCCAGCTCACCCAGACATTTATTTGTTTCTGTTTGTCTGCTTCGTCACTGTCCATTCTTGAGAGCACAGCAATGTCGTCTACGCTGTACCACCATAGGCGGGTACTATTCGAGGTAAGATTGGTAACAAAGTTGTAAGTGAGTATAACCAGTATGGCAGCAAAGAAAACGCCGCTTACAACTGCCACCTTCCGGAAAGCGAACCTAACGCAGTATATAAAATGTACCAGAAATAACGGGATAAAGAAAAGTGCAGTCCGATCTATGAGGTAATTAATATGAAAGAGTCTGAACTGCATCACAACAGAAATAACCGGGATTACATACAGAAGGTAAAGCACTACACCCCATCGCACAGCCTTTTCTACCTGCCCACCATGCTTAAACGCAATCACCAGTAGTGTTGTCCAGTAAATTCCTGCCAACCAGGTAATAACAATCATCGCATTCACAAGAAAATCGAGCAAAGGTTTGTCACCGTTTGCAATAAGAATACCTTCCTTTGTTAACGATGTAATTGTATCTGCTGCAAACCCGGTAGACCCCAGAAACTGCAACTCCCCGTTTCCATACACATTTACCAACGGCGTAATAATAAGAGCACTCAGTACAATTCCTGAAGAAATAGTTATAGCCGCCTCGCCTACCATAGACTTGAAATTGACAAGACTTCGATAAAACATCATGCGATGCATGAAAATGGCGCCAATTACGGACACGAAGTAATTAATGAATGAAAAGTTGCTGTAGACCGATAGTATTGCACCAGATAATGATAATATCAGAAACACATATCTACCAGCTGCCAGGTAACGCAACAGGTAAAAGACACTCATCATAAGAAAAGAAAGCGCAAGCGCGTATCCCCTGCTCAAGCCCCAGAACTCAAATATGAGCGGGCTGATGATATTTAAAGCAATGAACGCAAATAACTGCATCCACCGGTTTTCAAATGTGAATACCGCAGTCTTATAGGAATACAAAAGAAATACCAGTTGCGCAAGCAAGCTGTCAAGCCGTAGAAAAAAGAGATTGTCCGCAAAGTTCTCAATGAAAAACTTCCGGAACAATGAATGCAATATATGATTGTTAGCACTTGCAAACTTATTCTGCATAAGGTCCAGGTAAGAATCGGTAAGCCTGTACCCTGTCTCATCATGCGTTATAGACACATTGAGCATCTGCAGTACATTGAGTCTGACAAGGACTGCGCAACATACCAGGACGATGAAAGGTTGTAAGTATTTATTGACAAGCGACCACTTCTGATGGAGCATGAGCGCAAAAATAGTAAAGAAGTTTGTAGATAATAACATGAACGGCCATAGTGCTGGTTTGGGTCCTTTTAAGACTTTTATGAATTACACACCCGGGGCCGGGAAATGTGGACAATCTGTGCAATGTGGCGAAAATGGGCACAAATCCGCTTAATAGGTTCGCCCTAAATTTCTTAATTTTAGATAATGGTAATAAGGAAACGTGGAGTAGTTTATTTTTTATCGGGGCTCGCGATAGGTATAGTTACGGTGGTGGGCATAGCATCAACGAAGATAGATCCGGGAACCACCAAAGTGGAAATGACAAGCGAAGGTCGTCCACAATATAAATGGCATGTACCACATGTGCCGGCATCAATAGATTTTTGTGGAGAACCAGCACCACTGAAAGAGCCCGACGTATATGAAAAACTGGATAGAGAACTGACAGTGAATGCTTATCTGCATGGCACACAATTGTATATATTAAAACTGAAGGCGCGCTACTTTCCTATTATTGAAGAGCGGCTAAAGGCAAACGGAATGCCCGATGACCTGAAGTATGTATGTGTAGCAGAGAGCGCATTGCAGCAGAATGCATGGTCGGGCGTAGGAGCGGCCAGTTTCTGGCAATTCATGAAGAACACAGGCCCGGCATACGGACTGGAAATCAACGATGAAGTAGACGAACGGTTTCATGTTGTAAAAGCTACCGATGCTGCATGCATGTACTTCAAAACGGCATATGCAAAGTTCGGATCGTGGACAGCTGCTGCGGCATCATATAATTGCGGCATGGCCGGATTTGAGCGGCAAGCAGAGTTTCAACAGGCAACTAACTATTACGATCTAATATTCCCGGAGGAAACGAACCGGTATGTATTCAGAATACTGGCGCTCAAACACATTATCACCCACGCTAAGAAGTTCGGGATGACTGTGGAACCTAATGAAGAATACGAACCGCTGAAATACAGGACGGTAATTGCAGACAAGACCATTCCAGACCTCGCAGACTATGCCAAGGCCAATAACACAACCTACAAAATGTTGAAAATTTACAATCCCTGGTTGCGTGGACACAGGCTAACAGTAAGGAGCGGTAAAACCTATGAGATTCAACTACCTTTGTAGCTGTGCAACTTTTGACTAGCATGCGGGTATGAAGGGAAGTATCACCTGTTATCGACGTTTATATTCAGTTCTAAGATAAAGCTCAATCCTGCAAAATGGCGCAAAACAACAAGGAACCCGGTGGAACTTCAGCAAAGCGTTGGGGATATGCCCTTGTTGCAATCACAGCTATAATTGTAAAGCTCCTTAATGATCCACATGGAGACCTGCCGGCTCTTGGCAAGCTACTTGACCCTATAAACGGATGCCTGGCAAACGCAGAAGCAACTTCAAGAAATTTTGATGCCACTATAAAAATTCCTGGTGTAGGTGCCGATGCACGTGTATGGCTGGATGACAGGCAGGTACCGCATATCTATGCTTCCAATGACCATGATCTCTTTTTGCTGCAGGGATATGTACATGCCTATTTCAGACTGTGGCAAATGGACATGCAAACGCGTGCAGCTGCCGGCAGAATAAGCGAAGTAGCTGGTGAAAAGTCATTTGATTTTGACAGGAAGCAACGCAGGAAGGGGATGGTCTACGCAGCAGAGTTGTCATTGAAGGCTGCAGAAGCAGATCAGAAAACAAAAGCGATGCTCGATGCATACACGGAAGGCGTAAATGCATTCGTTAAATCACTGAAGTACAAAAACTATCCACTGGAGTATAAATTGATGAGTTTTGCACCAGAAGCCTGGTCCAACCTGCGATCTGTGTTGCTACTGAAGTATATGGCTGATGACCTTACGGGGAAAACCGATGACATTGCCCATTCCTACCTGAGAACGATATTAACCCTCAATGATTTTGATTATATTTACAACGACAGAATAGCCGGAAGCAGCACAGTGATTCCTGAAGGCACAGCCTGGGAACAGCCTAGCCTACACCAACCATTACCTCCTGCTGACAGTGTGGCATTTCCAACATATACAGGGAAAGACTTTGGGGAACAAAGAGCAACTGGAATAGGTAGTAATAATTGGGTACTGAGTGGCAGCAGAACTGCCTCGGGAGCCCCCATATTGTGTAATGACCCACACCTTGCATTGAATTTGCCTTCAGTGTGGTTTGAAATGCAACTGTCTGCGCCCGGGACAAATGTATATGGTGTGTCGATGCCCGGTGCAGCCGGAATTGTGATCGGATTTAATGATAGCCTTTCGTGGGGTTTTACAAACAACTACAGAGATGTGAAGGACTTTTACCAGATCAAGCCGGTGGCCGATGACCCGGAGCGCTATTGGTTTGCAGGAAAAAAGACACGGTTTGCGACAAGAATTGAACACATAAAAATAAAGGGCAAATCAGATTTCGTGGACACAGTTAAATACAGCATTCATGGACCCTTGATTTACGATGCTACATTTAACGAAAATGGTCGCATTCCTCAGCCACTGGCTATGTGCTGGACCGGACTCAGAGGCAGCAACGAATATCTGGCATTTTACAAACTGAACAGAGCCCGCAACTATAAAGAATTTGTCTCTGCGATACAGCACTATGAATGCCCTGCCCAAAATATGATCTATGCCGACAGGGCAGGGAATATTGCGCTATGGGGACAGGGGCAATACATCAACAAATGGAAGAATCAGGGTAAGTATATAATGAATGGTTGGGACAGTGCTACCCTATGGCAGGAGCTGATCCCGATGAGCGAAAACCCGCATGCATTAAACCCCGAACAAGGATTTCTCAGTTCGGCAAACCAGTGTGTCACTGACACTACCTATCCGTATTGGTACAATGGTGATTTCATTGAGCTAAGGTCGTGGCGCATCAACGCGCTTCTGGATAAGGCGCAACAGGCAACCGTTCAGGATATGTTTGCCATGCAACAAGACAACTACTCGGTGCTGGCAGCCGGTACGCTGCCACTAATGCTAAGTTATTGTAACGACATAAAAAGCGATTACCTGGACACACTGCGCAAATGGGATTATCACCTGAATAGCAACGGTACAGCGGCAACGATCTATCAACTATGGTGGCGCAACCTTTATTCAGACATCTGGAAAGACGACTTTTCAAAAGTACCGGGTTATGTACTGCCTCTGGCTGAAAGAACAATGCAACTGATGCAAACAGACACCGCATGTAAATATTTCGACAATAAACGGACGGCTAAAGTTGAAACATTGCGCGAAATGGTGCAAAAAAGCTACAATGAAACTGTAGACAGCCTGTTGAATCAGGAAAAAACGATAGGGCTGCTGTGGTATAAAGCAAAAAACACATCTGTAACGCATCTTACCAAAATACCAGCATTCAGTTACAGTGAACTGGCGACAGGAGGTTGGGGCAATACGATCAATGCCATGAAAGGCAACCATGGCCCCTCCTGGCGAATGGTAGTGCAAATGGGCAAAGAAATTGAAGCCTATGGCGTTTACCCGGGAGGTCAATCTGGCAATCCGGGTAGTAAGTATTATGCTAACTATCTGCAGCATTGGGCCGACGGAAACTATTACAAATTGTTGTTTTTACCTGCTGGCAAAACGCAGCAAAATGATAGAATTTTATACGAATGGAGTTTTTCAAATAAATAAGCAAATAGCCGCCATGAAGTTTTCAATTTCTGTACTTACAATTGCCATACTGGGCAGCATATCAGGTCAGACAGGACTATGGTGGTCTGTTGCGGTTGTGTCCTTTGTGGTGTCTCTGCTGTTAGTACGACGTCCGGCAAAGGCCTTCCTGTCGGGATTATT
>JAIOYR010000149.1 GCA_021740995.1 Taibaiella sp. | reverse complement strand
AGGAAGACTATGAAAACATAGTGGCAAATAGTATGATCAGTGTAATAGGGTATATGACCAAGAAGGGTGATGGTAAGTACCTGGTTACCAAGAGTGGCAATAAACACGAATTGACAGCACAGGGTTGGAATGCTTTTGAATAATTATAAGGTCAGTTTTTTTGGCTGGTCAGATATATTTTGTAATTTAGGCTCAAATATTTACTCATGCAGATTTGGAAACAAATTCTACTCACGGTTTCGCTATTTTCCGCTATCATTAGCACCGCTATTTTAACATCCTGCGAAAAGAATTCTTGTGATGGTATAACCTGCTACAATGGTGGCGCTTGTGGACATGGGGCTTGTAATTGCCCTACCGGATACGAAGACCCTCAGTGTGGCACCAAATCTATTACAAGGTACCTTGGCACTTATGGTGGCTTCACAACCTGCGACAATGGTGCACATACAATTGATACGGTGACTGTAGTTGCTGCCAACAGGGGTATTTTGTCTGTAGATGTATATTACAAGAGCATCTACCCCAAGGTGCTTTACGGATACGTAAGCAGCAATGAAAGTACTTATACCATCAATGTTACTAACAATGACAGCGCAAAAGCTGGTTCGCTGAGTTACCTGAGAGTATTTACAATTACAGTACAGTCAGACAAGACACTGAAACTGCATACTTTCGAACACAACTACACCGCAACAATCGATACTTTTCAGTCGAGCTGTGAGTTTCTTGGTACCAAGATCGTTTATAACTAATATCAGGTTTAAACCTGAAAAGTTAAATCAAGCGAATGCATTGTTTTTTCGTGCTTATTCGTTTGTAGTTTTGCCTGTAGTCGCTATCATTGCAACATGTCTATAAAAGTTTCCTCCCTTACCAAACTTTACGTTACACAGAAAGCTGTGGATGGTATTTCCTTTGAAATAGGAAAAGGAGAGATATGCGGTTTCCTGGGTCCCAATGGCGCAGGTAAGTCTACCACAATGAAAATGATTACCGGTTATCTTCCCGCTACTTCCGGTACGGCAACTGTCTGCGGTTTTGATGTGGCTGAAAAGCCAATGGAAGTGCGCAAAAGGGTAGGGTATTTGCCAGAGGCTAACCCGTTGTACTTTGAAATGTATGTGCGCGAATATCTGGAATTTAGTGCCGGGATCCACAAACTAGGTAGTGACAAAACGCGGAGAATTGAAGAGATGATTGGTCTTACCGGACTGGACAAAGAAGCGCATAAGAAGATAGACGCTTTGTCGAAAGGGTATAAGCAACGTGTAGGGCTTGCTCAGGCTATGTTGCACAACCCCGAAGTACTTATACTCGATGAGCCAACATCGGGGCTGGATCCAAATCAGATTGTTGAAATCAGGGAACTGATAAAGAACATTGGTGCCGATAAGACGGTATTACTTTCCACCCACATAATGCAGGAAGTGCAGGCAATGTGCAGCCGCGTGATTATCATAAACAATGGGAGCATTGTAGCTGATGATTCTATAGGGAACTTACAGCAAAGCAATACGCGTCAGGATGTGTTGATCATTACCTTCGATATGGCGGTAGACAGTAAGTTGTTTATGAAGTTGAAAAATGCCGTGAAGTCTGAAAATATAGATGGCAATCGCTGGAAGATTGCTACAGCATCGCCAGAACTGCTAAAGAGGGAAGTGATGCAATGGGCGCTCGATCACGATCTGAGCATCAACTCAATGCTTGCCAATACCGAATCTTTGGAGGATGTGTTCCGCACGCTTACCAAAAAATAGCCTCCTACAAACCACCAGACCTTATCGTAATGTAATTTAACCACCCGCTGGATGTGGTCAAATTTTCGTTCTCAATTCCCACGAACCGGAGCTCTGCTTTTATCAAAAAAGAACGGTTTCAGCCAAAGCTAAAACCGTTACGATAATTTTAATTCAAATAGTTTCGGGACAATTTCTGTTACTAGTGGTTGAGTAAGAAAAAGTAAGAGGCAGCCCACATTGGTTCCACCTTATTGATGTAACCTATCGCTTCATTGTTTGCGCCGGTTACTGGTCCACGGCCACTTGGGTTGATATGGCCAATAAGCTTGTGCTCCGGGTTCTCAACATTGCCCTCCCGGGTGATGTATGCCACTAATTTGTGACTCTTGTCCTGCAGTTCATATTCTTTAACGATAAACCCGGCAATCTTCGACTTTGAATCACTAATCGTGCCGTCCTGACCGAAAGTGAAAATTGGATTTTTGTTCTGATCTACCAATGATCCATCTTTATTCATGAATCCTATAAGATTATGATTTGCATCATGAACTTCCTGTGCAGTTGCACTTAGTGTAGCGCAACTTAACCCTAAAAAAACTAAGATCTTTCTCATGACATTTAATTTTATGCTATTGCAAGTTATTTAATTTACACGACAATTTTCGCATTTTTTTATTAAAAAAAATAAGTATAACTAACAGTTAATTTTATCTCACTTCTTTAAACAAAAATGGGAAAAAATATTTTTCATGTCGTCAAAAAACGTGTCTTTTCCCACTTTAGCAAGGAGCGTCGGGTGAAGAAGTTTTTCCTATCTGCCCCCACTACTTATAAAGTCGTTCAGTGCTTTTTTGTTTGAATCGAAGCTAAAAACAGATGCAACTTTGAAATAATTCTGAGGGTCTACGGTGCGGCCATATGCAATTTTAGCGAACGTCACTTTTGTATTTTCGAAAGAGAAGAGCTGGCATATTTCCATTACCTGATCTGTGGTCATGTAGTTGCTGCCCAAAATAGTTTTGGCTGTAGATAACTTGGTTTCTTCGAAGGATGCCGAAGAAATACTTTGCTTTACATCGCTGAACATAGCTCTGTCCATAGCTATAGGCCCTGCGGGTTGTATTGGCTGCGCCGGTGGCGTGTAGGGTTGGTAGTTGCCTCTGCGATCGTTGTTACCGTAGTACTGATTGTTGTCTGTAGTTGTAGTTGTCTCTGTAATCCATTGTCCGGTGATTGGGTCCATGTAGGTGGTTTCAGTTACAGTATTTACCTGCTGCGGCTTTCCATAATACATTACATATTCATCACGTGGTCCATGATAATTTCTGTCGCATTCTGTCATTCGGTGAAACCGCAGTTGCATGGCGCCATTTCTGCCACGGGACACACGCAAAGTCAGGTTTGCCGCCTTGCCGTCTACTGGGTCTGCAATGTTTACCATTCTTCTGATAGGTTGTGTTCTTCTATCTGCGAATACAATTTGCAAATCATTCTGATACTTTGGAAGCGCCTCCACCCGTATTTTGTTCTGAGGTGTCAGGTTCTGTTTTATCCCGTTTAGAAACAGATAAAACGTTTCGCCGTTTTCAGAGAAAACAGAGAGTACGCTATTGTCGTATTGCATATTCTCGTAGCGATACTGATTGTAGTTTTGCTGACCACGTTGTGCAGCAGCAATAGTGGGGAGACCGAGTGCCGCGACCAGTAGGCATTTTATCATGTGCATAAAATTGATTTTGATTGCAAGATTAGTAAATAAGTTTCAAAATTTCGTTTCCTGGCTTAGTTCAACAAGTATGCCTGATTTCGCTCAGGGCTTTCTAAGGCCAGTTAAATTTATCTTAATTGGTCATTGGAGCGGAAACTAATTTTCTGATTTTATTTTCAGATAGTGCATACGTTCATCTGGCTCCATGTGTTCTATAGCGTAGCGCAATGTGGTACGCGGCATGGTTGCCGCATGCCTGTTCAGAAACAGTCGCAGTTGTTGCATGTCCCCCTTACCTGCTTGCCTTATCCAGCCGCCCGTTGCTTTCTGCACCAGATCTTCCGGGTCATTTACAAGTATTTCAGCGATATTAAACGTGTCCGCACACTCGTTATTCTTCAGGAAGTAAGCAGTACTTACTATAGCAGTTCTTCGTTCCCACATATTGTGCGACACTGCAAGCTTATAAAGAATGTCTCTTGGTTTGTCTTTCAAATAGGCGCCTACTACATGAATAGCTGCAAGGTCTACAAGGTCCCAGTTGTTTATTCTGTCATGCCGTCTTATATACAGGTCAAATAGTTCCTTTCGTTCCAACGGCGTTGTTTTCTTGCTTCTGGCCTTTTTATCCATAATACTCATGGCGCCTGCACGCATTTCATGGATAGGACTTTCAAGCATCTTTTCGAGTGCGTCAACCGGCATCGCTATGAATTCCTTTGCGAGGTCAAAAAGTAGCCCCATCCTCACTCCGACGAACACATCGTCAGATGGGCTTGTACCGGCACCTGTCTTGAAATATCGTTGAATCTTTTTCAGTTCATCGGGACTTGCCATCGCCATGATCCGCGTTTCAAATTGGCTGGCTGTGTAGCTTTGGGCAGCTTTTTTGTCCGGTTTTCCCGTCATTGTATTTGGGGTTTTATTGTCAAATATACAATCTGGAGCGCTGAAATGAAGTGGAGAATGTTGTGCCTCGGGGCCTATTAATTCACCCATATAAGGTGAAATAGGATTGCAAACAATTACCTTTATTTACACAAACGTTGATAATGAAGAAGTTACTGTTTTTTCTGGCGGTCCCATTTATGATGCAGTCGTGTAACGACCAGTCTCCACAAACAGCCAGCTCCGATGCCGCTCCGCTCGATGCGCTTTTTGAAAGGTATTGGGAAGAACGTGAACAAATGTTCCCATTGGAGGCGACCAGCCACGGCAATAACAAGTACAACAACAAACTGACCATTACCATTGCCAGTAGCTTCAGGGACAGCCTTGGTAGGTTTTATCAGCGCTACCTCAATGAATCTGCAAAGGTTGACACAGCAGGACTGGGCGATGATGCACGACTGAGTTATGATTTGTTTCAGTACGAATTGAAAAAGGGAATTGAAGGACTGAGCTATCCGGCGCACCTGATGCCTATTAACCAATTTTGGGCATTTTCGCTTGAATTGCCACAGCTTGGCTCAGGCTCAGGCAATCAGCCTTTCAAGACAGTCGCAGATTACGACAACTGGTTGGAACGGCTGTCGGTTTTCCCTGCCTGGGTAGACACCGCCATTGGTAACATGCGCACTGGTATTGCTTCCGGATGGGTGCTGCCCAGAAGTCTGGTAGTCAAAATTCTTCCAGAACTATCAGGAGTCATAGTCAAAACTGACGTACAAAGCATCTTCTATAGCCCCGTTAAAGAGTTTCCCGATGCTGTGCCGGCATCTGAAAGAGAAAGGCTTACACAAGCATACAAGGATGCCGTAAACAATGTGGTGAATCCGTCTTACAAGAAGCTACTTGATTTTTTTGAACAGGAATATCTGCCAAAATCCCGACCAACAAGTGGCATAAATGAACTGCCGGGAGGAGATGCATACTATAATTTTTGTATCAGGGATTGGACAACAACATCACTTTCGCCCGATAGCATCTACAACATAGGCGAAAGAGAAGTAGCGCGCATTGAGGGCGAGATGAATAAAGTGAAAGAAGAGGTAGGGTACAAGGGTAGTTTGCAATCGTTTTTTAAGTTCATCAGCGATAATCCAAAGTTCTTTCCTTTTACCAAGCCGCAACAAATCATAGACAGTTTCTGGAATATCAAGAAGGTTGAGGATCCGTTGCTAAAGAACCTGTTTGCCAATGTGCCTGAAACGAAGTTCACCATCAGGCAGACGGAGGCATTCAGAGCCGCATCTGCAAGTGCCGAATACAGTCAGGGGTCGGAAGATGGGTCACGTCCCGGCATTTTTTACGTACCAATTGTAGATCCCCGAAAGTACAATTGTGTGGCAATGGCTACGCTGTTTCTTCACGAGGCAATACCCGGGCACCACTACCAGATATCCCTGCAGCAGGAAAACAAGAAGCTACCTGCATTCCGCCGGTTCCTATGGTATGGCGCATACGGCGAAGGGTGGGCGCACTATTGCGAAACACTGGGCAGAGATCTGGGTTTGTATGACGACCCGTACCAGTATTTTGGTCACCTTAGCGATGGCATTCATCGCGCTATTCGGCTGGTGGTAGATATTGGTATACATAGCAGGCATATGAGCAGGGAAGACGCTATTAAATACATGATGGCGCATGAATTGATTAGTGAATCGGAAGCTACTGCCGAGATAGAACGTTATATGGCACTGCCCGGTCAGGCACTTTCTTACAAGATTGGTCAGTTGACGATAAGCTCAGAGCGCAAAAAGTATCAGGAGCAAATGGGTGGTGGTTTTAACATAGCATCGTTTCACGATGAGGTGCTAAAGGATGGCTGTGTGCCGCTAAGTGTACTGCGGTCTAAACTGGAAAAGTGGAGTAAATAATCATTGGAACTCTTATAGAAGTAAAACGACAAAGCCATGGAAATCCATGGCTTTGTCGTTTTACTGTATGTTATATTGTTGCCAATAAGCACTAGGCCATGTTATGAAACACGAGCTGCACATCTTCGTCCTGCTCTACACGCTCTATAAGTTTGAACACGTCTTCAGACTGCTCTTCTGTTACTGCTACGGTGTTTAGCGGTATCCACTCCAGTTCTGAGGATATAGGG
>JAIOYR010000120.1 GCA_021740995.1 Taibaiella sp. | reverse complement strand
ACGGCTGTCATGACCAGGTTGCACCTCTTACTGCTTTTCATAGGATTAACCCTTGCAGGGTCCTGCAAGCGCGACCTGCTCGAGTTTGACAAGGTAATGCAACTCACCAGCAACACCACATCCCGGCTCAATAATATTCGCTTTCTCGACGACGCCACTTGTATCATTGGCGGCGGCTCCACCTTTTACCAGTCTACCATGCTGCGCTCTGCAGATGGTGGCTATACGTGGCGCACAGACACCAATGCGACCGGCCCCAAGGAGATGTATGGCATGTCTGTTGCTCCGGGCGGCACAGTATACCTGTGTGGCATAGATGGCATTGTGCTATCCTCTCAGGACAAAGGCAACTCATGGGATTTTCACCGTATAGACAATTGGTTGGTCAATCGCGGCGGTACATTCCCGGTACCCGATACGGGCATTTTTGTAAGCACTGTGCTGCAACGGCAATGTGCCATCACCCGCGTCGCTGCCGACTTCAGCATCATCGACGAGCAGACTTTCCTCTTCGGCCTGAATAATCTCTACATGACCAACACTACCACCGGCTATGCGCTGGGATATGGTGTCATAATGAAAACCACAAACCGGGGCAACACCTGGGATTACCTGAACATTAAGGGCGATAACTTCACCGCTATGGCATTCCTTGGCGAAGAAATATGGACCTGCGGCTCGGCAGGCGGCATTTACCACACTACAGATGCCGGCACCAACTGGCAACGCCTTCGCAACGGTAATGATATCTCCTTGCCCCGCTACCTCCTACGCTGCATCCTCTTTACCGACAATCAGCACGGCTGGGCTGCCGGCGATAAAGGCAAGGTCATTTACACCAACAATGGTGGCCACGACTGGTACGAATACAAGAACTTCACTACCAGCTCCATTCGTGGTATAGCTCCTTGTCCCAATGGCGATTTATTGCTTTGTGGCGATAACGGTGGCATATACCGCATCAAGCCATAGCTGGCATTTTTTTGCAACTCCGATAAGTTGAGAAAATTTCGCGGCATTTCACAGCCACAGGCGGCCATGCAATCCATATTATATGTCGCACTATCATCGCACTACCAACCACGCTATAGGTCAGACTAGTGCATCCTGTCACCCCTTGGGGTTAGTGCCAGCAATACCTGCGTTTCCACATCCAGCCACCACTGCCAGGCAGCCTTCACTTTATCTGCATCAAAGTACGCATTGGCCAGATCCAGAAACAAACGATAATGACCTGCCTCAGACACCATAAACTTATAGTAGAACTTCCGCATTGCCTCATCTTCCAAGCCCTCCGATAGTAGTCGGAACCGCTCACAACTGCGTGCCTCTATCAGTGCACAAAGCAATAGTTTGTGCATCAGCCGGTCATCGCCAGGCACCTGCTTTGGTTCATGCTGCAGCAACAGATTCACATACTCGTCTTTTCGCTGCTTGCCCAGCACATACCCTCTCTTCTGCATCTCTGCCCACACCATCCTGAAGTGGCCCCACTCTTCCGTCACTATCGGCGAAAGTGCAGTTACCAGCTCCTCCCTGTTCGGGTAAAGCTGTATCAGCGATATGCATTGCGTTGCTGCTTTTTGTTCACAGAATGCATGATCTGTCAGTATCTCCTTCAGCGACATCGATGCCAGATCAGTCCACCTCGGGTCAGTAGGCATCTTCAGGCCTAGTATCGTATTTTCTGCAGTACTCATTCAGTGTTTATTTTCTTTGCCATTGCAGCACTCCGGCTACCTGTTCGGTAAGCCGCCGCGCCCATACTGCATATTCTTTCCCCGATGGGTGCAACCCATCTGCCGCCAGGTACTCAGTATTCTGGCCATTGTGCCGCGTACTCTCTGTTATCTCTATATAATGACAGCTGGCAGCCAGCGATATCTGCTTACATGCATTGTTGTAGGCATCAATTTCCTTTGCTATTTGCATCCGGTCTTTCCCTTCTGCAAACGGTGTCACCCCCCAGTCCGGAATAGACAATACAAATACCCGCTCATGTACGCCACCTGCAAAATTCACAGCCTGCGTCAGCAGTTGTGTGAATTCCTCCCTGAAGTTGGCCTCACTCCTGCCTCTGTACTGATTATTCACACCTATCAGCAACGTCACAAATGAAAACGTATCCCGTATGTTGTGCTCCATGATAGACGCAGCCAGCTCATCAGTTGTCCATCCGGTAGTCGCAATGATTACAGGATCAGCAATGTCAAATTTCATTGCCCGCAGCAACTTCACGGTCTGATGCGGAAAATTTTCTGCTGAGGGTACTTGCTCGCCTATTGTATACGAGTCTCCTAGTGCTAAATACGAATGCATAATTTGTGTTTAATGCTACAGAGCGGTACTACCCGCTTCTTAGCTATAGTTTGCGGTGGTTACAACCTGCCCCGTTATAAAAACTTATGACGTTTAAACTCCAACGACCGATCAAACAAAAACCGGTATGTCTTCAGCGTTCTGCTACGCGTCGTGCCCAGGCTTTCAGCTATATTCACCATCTTGGGATTAAAATCACCTATCCACTGCATCTCATAATCCTCATACTTATTCAGTGGCTGTATCACCTTGGCACCCTCTACAATCATATAGGCATCTATACCCTTGCCCTGAAACTCCGGTATTACTCCAAAAACCAACCCTACAAACCGGCTGCATTTGCCATACTTTTTCAGTAGCAGAAACTTTAGTTTGTCCAGCAACCCAAACTGTCCATTCAGGTGCTTAAAATACTGGTTCAGGTCCGGAATGTTTATCCACATGGCTATCGGCTGCTCTTTGTGATACACATACCAGATCAGGTGCTCATCCATCACAGGTTTCATGGTCTTGAACATCTTCTGCACAGTGCGTTCTTCAAGTTCCTTGCCACCTCCGTGACCAGACCATGCCTTGTTGTATACATACGTGAAGTCCTTAGCGTATTGCTCCAGTTGGCCTTTGTTGATCATCCGCGCACTATACTCCGGGTTACCCGCATACACCTGATGACGCTCATAAAACTTTTCCGGCAACTTATCCTTCACCTTTAGCGCAAAGCATATCTGATTGAAATAAGTCTGAAACCCATATTCCTCAAATAATGTCTGATAATACGGTGGGTTATAGTTCATACCATACAGTGGCGGATAAAATCCATCAGTAAGCAAGCCCCACCACTTGTCACGTTCACCAAAATTTATTGGGCCGTCCATTGCCTCCATTCCCTGCTCCTGCAACCATGCTTTGCAATGGTCAAAAATGAAAGCTGCATGTGTCCTATCATTATCACACTCAAAAAAACCCAGGCCACCGGTGGGCTGCTCCTGCTTGTATTGTCTGTTCACAAACGCAGCTACACGACCTATCAACTTGCCCTTTTCATCCTTCAATATCCATCGCTTGCATACCCCTCTTTTGAAGAACTTGTTCTTCTGCTCGTCAAAGACTTCGTTGATGTCTTTGTCTAGTGGTCTTATCCAGTTAGGGTCGCATTGGTACACATTTATAGCTACCTGTAGAAAATCCCGCTTATCTGTTTCGGTTGTCACCTCATGCATCCTCATGAACGCTAAGGTAAGTGGATTGTTTGATGTGGGCAAACAGATAATACACTGCATTTACTTCCCTTTACGCTCCCCAAATAGCCATTTCAACATCCCTTTTAACCACTATCCAATACACATAAACTATAATAAGTCAACCAAGTATGTTCCTACCCAAAAATTTATTGTTTCCATCTGAATAAATTGTATATACATAGTAGCAATCCTGTCAATATACTATACAAAAACACCATACAGCTCGAAATTTATTTTCCGTTTTGCGTTCGCAAATTGTTGACGCAATCAGTTTTTATTTTGATATTTGTGTAAATAATTCCCCATTTTATCCATTTTTTACCCCAAATAGTACAATTATAAATACAAAAAGGTGTAATAAAACAGAAAGACAACATCTATAACACATTGCCCAACTGCCAATTGACTACTATTCTAATAATCCGCTGAAACGAATAAATCACCATAAAAACATTCCAAATGAACTTCAAAAAACTAGTTTCACTCAATATCGCTATCGTTGGCGATACCAGTATTGCGGTGAGTTACGCAAATGCATTTGCTGCTGCCGGACATGAGATCTATTTAGCTGATTGCAACACAGGAAAGCGCAAACACCATACCGATCCGCTTCTTCAGGAGCACATCGCATATTGCACTGTCGCAGATGCGGCATCTATTGCTGATATGATCATTGTTGCTACCCAACCTAAAGATGTAAGGGAAGCTGCTTATTGGATGGGCGATGTACGTCGCAAGGTAATCCTGGATGTTACGGCCAACGTATACGCACCTGAAGAAGAGTTGGTAAAAACAGTGTGCGCAATAAAAGCCATTACGGGCTCTCCCCATGTAATCAAGGTATTCAACACAACCGGGTACGAACACCTGCTTAAACCACTTTTCGGTACTGGCAAAGTAGAAATGCTACTGCTGAGCGACAGCAAAAAAGCAAAGGAGATCACCAAGATAATGACTTTCGAAATCGGACTGAAACACTTCTACGACTTCGGCAATAGTGAAAATATTCCGCTGTTCAACGAAATGACTAAATGCTGGAGAAAACTAAAACAACAGGAAAAAGCTACTACTACCCAGTTGAAAGACGCACAGAAGTAGTACCCCCTGCCTAGTTCACTACCCGTATCTGAGCTGACTGCAGAATGCGTTTGTCATCTGTATTCGTACTGTTGACAAATGCAATTATACGGCAACGGCTTGGGTTCACAATCTTTTCAGGTAGCTTATAACTATAATTACGTACCTGCACCCTGCCTGCCTCTTTTACAGGTATTGTTGGCAGAATCGGATCACCATAAGGAGCCACAGATACCATGCCACGCATTATATTCAGAAATACATAATTAGGATTCATTTCCGGATAAACAGGATCCGTGCTCGGATACTCCTGTATATCTACGAGACTATCTTCTACCACAACTATCGAAAGGTTTTCAGGATACCCTACAGCCTTGGTAAATGTTATGGTTGCAGTTATTGCCGCGGTCCTCGTTGTCGAATCATATACACATGCCAGCTTCAGGTTCAATGAATCCTGTACATTGAGCCTATCCTCAATAGTGGTCAACCACACACTCTTATCCAGTTTTATACTGCCATTCACCGGAAAACGATCAATCCCACCAGAAGGCAGCGCATTTACACCGGCATAAATCTCGTTGGATATATCTGTAGCTGTACTATCACGAAAATCATAAATCGCATCATGTGGCGGCTTCGACTGTATTGGACCATATATATACAACCCTATAACATTCACTAGTCCGGGATGTGCATGCTGAACTTCTTTAAGTATCTCATGGGCAGCCGGGCAATTGGTACATGTAGCACCGGTATACTCCTCTACAAGCACACTATGCGGATCTGTTGCTGGTATATCGGCCGCTGCCAATACGTAAGTCGTATCTACAGATATCGCCCCTCCAAAATTGATAAAAGGTGCCTTTTCTTTACAGGAAGCAAAAAATATTACTGATGCAAATATTGCAGGAAGTGACTTTTTCATACAAAAAGATATACACGAATATAAGGATAAAAACAGAATTAGCATCAAACACCATCAGCCGTTGCCGCAGATGCATAGTAGCTACTATTCAATTCAGGATTAGCCTGCTCTGCTGCCTCAATAGGTACAAACGAAGAAAGAGTTTCCCCTTTGTGCTTTTTTACAGCCGTTGTATGTTCAAAATGCGCCGATGGTTTACCATCCTTGGTTGCTACTGTCCATCCATCATCCCAGGTATATACTTCCTTCACACCCAGGTTAATCATTGGCTCAATTGCCAGCACCATGCCTTCCTTCAGCCGCTTTCCCGAACCACGACGCCCAAAATTAGGCACCTGCGGCTCTTCGTGCAGTTCGCGACCTACACCATGCCCTACAAGCTCTCTAACCACACCATACGGGTGCTCTACAGAGGTAAAATGCTCTACAGCATACCCTATATCACCCACACGGTTATTATCACACGCCTGAGCCACACCCCTGAACACTGACTCCTTGGTTACTTTAAGCAATTGCAGCACTTCCGGCTTCACATCACCTATAGCAAAAGTGTAAGCAGAATCTCCGTGATAGCCGTTCTTGTAAAAACCGCAATCCACAGAAATAATATCTCCGTCCTTCAACTCATAAGTACTCGGAAATCCATGTACTACTACCTCATTTACAGATATGCAAAGGGAAAAAGGAAAACCATTGTACCCTTTGAAAGTTGGCACTCCGCCATTGTCGCGGATAAAGGTCTCCGCCATTGTATCAAGAGAAAGTGTAGTGATACCGGGCCTTAAAAGTTTTGCCACCTCGGTTAAGGTGGCAGAAACCATTAGTGCACTTTGTCGTATTAATTCAATCTCTTGTCTGGTCCTTATATAAATCATCTGGTTTTCAGATGCCGGCGTGCCGACAGGCAATTTAAATGAACAGGCACAATAAATATTAGACAGATACGCTTCTCGAAGCAGCGCCCGGAACTGTCCGGCCA
>JAIOYR010000119.1 GCA_021740995.1 Taibaiella sp. | reverse complement strand
GACCTCACTACCAGCGATAGCTACAACGAGGCAGACCTTCGCCTATTCGTGGGCTACTCTGGCTGGGCGCCAGGTCAGCTGGAGGAGGAAATAAAAGAAGGCACCTGGCTTATTGCCAATGCAACCGAAGACCTTCTATTCCATACCAACTACGAAGACATATGGAAACAAGCCATTGCACTGCTTGGCAAAAAATATGCATACCTCGCACACATCCCCACAGACCCGCAGTTAAATTGAGTTTGAAGTTGGCAGGCAAATTCCATTGACATGTACTTGAAAGTCAACAAATTATACACCTTACCGGATATTATACATGAATTAACGACAAAGGTAGAAAACAGCTTTCTACTTTGGACTTTAAACTTTAGACTTTAAACGTTCTACCTTAGACTTTCTACTTGATATAACCCAGTATCTTCAGCATACTCTGTGGCGATTGCTCACGGGCATACAACCAGTCTTCCAGATTTCCTTCCTTATCATACTCTACTACAATGTGCTTAGGAGAAGGTATCATACAGTGCTTTATGCCGCCATACCCTGCAAGCTGATCCTGATAGGCACCGGTATGAAAGAAACCTATGTAAAGGGGTTCTGTTCCTTTTTCTTTATCCAGTTTTGGCAGGAACACTGCGTTGATATGCTCTTCGCTGGTATAAAAGTCGTGGCTATCGCAGGTTAGGCCACCCAGATGCACTTCCTGATATTCCTTGTCCCATTTATTGATGGGCAGCATCAGAAATTTCTCACCTATTCCCCATGTATCGGGCAGCGTAGTGATGAATGAGCTGTCAATCATATACCATATCTCACGGTCATTCTGCATTTTTTCATCCAGCACACTATATACTACTGCACCCGCCTCGCCTACCGTAAACGAGCCAAACTCTGTATAAATATCCGGCACATCTACTTTGTTCTTTTTACACACTTTCTTGATAGTAGACACTATCTCATTAATCATGTAAGTATAATCGTAGTCAAAATTGAGCGAATGTTTTATGGGCAATCCGCCACCAATATTCAGTCCCTGTAGTTCAGGGCATACTTTTTTGAGCTGACAATATAGGTTTAGCACTTTATTCAACTCGCTCCAGTAGTATACATCATCCTTTATGCCTTTGTTCATAAAGAAGTGTACCATCTTCAAACGGAATTTATCGTTTCCCTTTATCTTATCTACATAAAACTCCAGCACATCTCTGCTACGTATACCAAGACGCGATGTATAAAAATCAAACGTAGGCTCTTCCTCTGTGGCTATACGTATACCTATGTTTACAGGCTCTTTTGCCCTTATCGACTTCTTGTAATCCTCAAACTCGTTCTTATTGTCTATAATAGGAATTACATTTTTGAATCCCTCATTTATCAGTCTCGATATGTTCCGGGTATACTGGCGTGTTTTGAAACCATTACAAATGATAAATATATCCTTGGTTATTTTCCTCTTCTTATACAGCTGCCAGATGATGTCTATGTCATAAGCAAATGAAGTCTCCAGATTCACACCATGCTTCAAAGTTTCCTCAACTATAAAAGAGAAATGCGAGCTCTTTGTACAATAGCAATACACATAATTACCCTCATACTTGTGTTTCCTGATAGCATCGGCAAACATCTTCTTCGCCTTGTTAACCTGCATACCTATCTTGGGCAGAAACGTAAGCTTGAACGGCGTGCCGTATTTGTTTATAAGCGCCTGAATATCTACCCCATTGAACAGGAGATTGTTATTATCGTTTGTGTCAAAGCCCTCCTGTGGGAAGTGGAAGGTCTGTTTTACGAGGTCAGTATATGTATTATTCATTTACTATCAACAAAAAAGTGCGATTGTGAGCGTTATTTATTTCCAAACAAAAATAATTATTTAAGACAAGTAAATGAGGTTTTCTGAAAATAAATAACACAGGAGCATAATTTCAGGTTGCCACCAAAGGACTTTTGTTCTTTAGCAGCATGTTGAGTAGATTTGCCAGACAGGTATTTTTTCATTTTTCAGCACAATATATCTTGAATTTCAACAACGTTGTAGGTCAGCAGGCAGCTAAGGCGGGTTTAATGAAAATGTGGGCGGGCAACTCATTTCCCCATGCGCTGCTGATAACCGGCGCTGAGGGAACAGGTGGGTTGCCGCTGGCTTTGGCGCTGGCTCAGTATATATTTTGTGAGCAGAAAACCGAAACCGACTCCTGCGGCAAATGTGCAGGTTGTAGCAAGGCTGCACGGCTGGAGCATGCCGACCTGCATCTTAGTTTCCCCTCTATTTCACACAAATCGGGTGTAAAACCTAAGAGCAGACTGCACGTACACGAGTTCAGAGAGTTCGTCCGGCAGTCGCCCTACGGAACTACTTACGACTGGCTGCAACACATAAATGCCGAAAATAAACAGGGAAATATAACTGCTGAAGAGTGCAGGGAAATAATAGAAATACTATACCTGAAATCGTACGAGGGAGGAAAAAAGGTACTGATAATGTGGCGACCGGAATACCTGGGAAAAGAGGGCAACATACTGCTAAAACTGATAGAGGAGCCGCCTCAGGATACGATAATGATATTTGTGGCCGAAAACAGAGAAGACATTCTGGCTACTATCCGGTCCCGTACACAGGAAGTAAGACTTAGTCCTATAAATGCAGCAGATATAGCTCAGTCCCTTTCTACACGCTCTCTTGCCGACCCCAGAATGGCAGCACAGGTGGCACACATAGCCATGGGCAGCTATACCGAAGCACTGCGCCTGTTGCGCCACTCAGAAAACGATCTTTTCCCTGCTGTAAAACAATTGTTCAATGTACTCTTTACTAACAATGGCGTAGGCATAGGTGCTTTTGTGGATGAATGGTCAAAAGCGGGCAGGGAACAACAGAAAAATCTGCTGCATTATATCATTCAATTGATGGAGCATACCATCAAAGCAAAATACATGCCTAATGCGCCAATCCCCCTGCCAGACAGCGAAACTGATTTCGTAAAAAAACTTGCTGCAAAAAATATCCCACTCGAAGGAATGAGCGATATCACCAATGCGCTTTCAGAAACATCCTATTACATTGAACGCAACGCTCATAGCAAAACACAGCTACATGCCCTGCTGATAAGACTCCACCACATAATACTGGGTAGAAAAATAACGGTATAATACCCATTTGGCTTTTCTTCCGGCATCTATTACTGCTTTCTACACAAAAAAACAGCCCCGCATTTGCAGGGCTGTAAAAAATGTCTCTTAAATAATATTAAAGCTGATCGTAGATAGGCGCATCTACGTTGCGGCTAACACCAAAATACTGATAAGTCTTGCGACGGTATCCTTTTTTCAGGTACGTATCTGTGTCCATATTGTAGTCTTCAGGAATTGTAATCCATGATCTGCGTTTTACATCCTTCCAGCGATAGATACACATAGTGTTTGGTCCGCGGCGGGTAAGTGCATAAAACTGAAGGTGTTTCTGAGTATAACCCATTTTCAACATTTGGTCGTCGCTGAATTCGTCTTCTGCTACACTTATATGTGTTCTTGCGACCGGATTGTTCCAGCCATACACGGCTACGCGGTTCGGACCAGGATTACGATATGCCCAGAATACGAGTGTTTTGTCAGACCAGCCCCAGCTAATCAATTGACCATCCTGGTATTCACCATCCACAACAGTTACATAATCTTTGTCTTGCGGGATATACCAACGGAAAACACGTACAAGGTCTTCCTGTGCGAAGCTTGTATTACTTAAAAAAATCGCTGCGAAAATTGTAGTTACTAAGACGATGGTTCTTTTCATGTTTGTTTTTGTTTCTAAATTGCACCCAAAATACATAAAAATTTTCTTGCCCTGCAAATTATTCACCTACTTTTTTTTCCCACACCCCTAATCTTCTGCAAATTACTGCATAATTACAGGGTTTAAGCATGGTTTATAAGGACTGGCTTTCAAAATGACGAAAAAAGGGCACATCTGAAAATGACTAACAAACGCATAGTATCGGCTCTCCAAGCCAAAATATTTAATCTTGTGGGTCGCAATTAATACGTGCTGTGTTATGCAGTTTCTTTTCAAAGCAAAACAACAGTATATTAATGACTATTGGACACCAGACTCATTTAATTACTATCCGTATATCAAACAGTGATTATTATACACTGTATTGTAACATACGCATTACCAGCCACAAACAGTCAGACGTTCTTGCTAAAATGCCGCCTTTTGTGTAGCTTTGGCACCCCTTGTGCGCCAACATGACAGTTGAAAAAAATTTGCATGGATTTTGATATACGCAAGGGAGATAGTACCCTCAAACAGGTAACAAAGTTTGCGGATTTGCCAATTTTTAAATTTTAATATCTTATTTATAAAAAATGATAGGGATCCTTTCTAAACTTTTTGGCGGAAGCAAGTCCGACAAAGACGTAAAAAAACTACAACCAATAGTTGTACAGATCAATAGCTTTTACAATCAGCTCCAGTCGCTTTCCAATGACGACCTGCGCAATAAAACGCAGGAATTCCGTGCGCGCATAGCAGATCATCTTTCGGATATCGACAGACAGATTGCAGATAAAAAAGCGGAGGCCGACACAGAAAACGCTGAAGATATTCAGGCTCGTGAGCTAATATATAATGAAGTCGACAAACTCATCAAAAAAAGAGACGAGCAGATAGAAGAAATACTCAACATTATACTCCCCGAAGCATTTGCGGTAGTGAAAGAAACTGCTCACCGCTTCAAAGACAACAAAGAAATAACAGCTACCGCAACTGACCTGGACAGAGAACTGGCACTCACACGCAAGCACATCCGTATAGAAGGCGACAACTGTGTGTATAATAATACCTGGGATGCCGCCGGTGTTACCGTAACATGGAACATGCTGCACTATGATGTGCAGTTGATAGGTGGCATGGTACTGCATGAAGGCAAAATAGCCGAGATGGCAACTGGTGAGGGTAAAACGCTGGTATCTACCCTACCCGCTTACCTGAATGCCCTTGCGGGCGAAGGTGTACATATAGTAACAGTTAATGATTATCTGGCACGTCGAGACCAGGAGTGGAACGGACCTATATTTGAGTGGTTGGGGCTTATAACTGATTGTATAGACAAACACGAACCAAACTCACCTGAGCGCCGTAATGCCTACCTTGCAGACATCACTTATGGCACCAACAATGAGTTCGGTTTCGACTACCTGCGCGACAACATGGTGCATCACCCCGAAGAAATGGTGCAGCGCAAGCACCACTATGCAATGGTGGATGAGGTGGATAGTGTGTTGGTAGATGATGCCCGTACACCACTTATTATTTCAGGCCCTATACCACGTGGCGATGAGCAGCAGTTTCATGCACTGAAACCACGTATAGAAAAACTGCTCGAGGCACAGAAAAAAATTATCAACCAGAGCATCACTGAAGCCAAAAAGCTGATTGCCGACGGCAAACATGATAAAGATAATGGCGGACTGCACCTATTCCGTGCTTATCGTGGCTTACCAAAGAGCAGCGCACTTATAAAATTCCTAAGCGAGGAGGGCAACAAACAAATTCTACAAAAAGCGGAACACCATTTCATAGGCGAGCAGCAGCGCAATATGCCTAAGGTAGATGCAGAACTATACTTTACCATAGACGAAAAGAACAACAGTGTAGACCTTACAGACAAAGGAATAGCACTGATAACCGGCGCGGGAGAAGACGCAACTTTCTTTATACTGCCTGATATTGGTAGCGAGCTTGCCGATATCGAAAAAATCGACATCGCACCAGAAGAAAAAATACAGCGTAAAGACGCACTTATACAGGATTACGCCATCAAGGCAGACCGTATTCACTCCGTACAGCAGTTACTCAAAGCCTATACCTTGTTTGATAAAGACATAGAGTATGTGGTAATGGATGGTAAAGTAAAGATAGTCGATGAGCAGACCGGTCGTATACTGGATGGCCGTCGCTATAGCGATGGATTGCATCAGGCCATAGAAGCTAAAGAAAATGTACAGGTTGAAGCCGCTACACAAACATTTGCCACGGTTACATTGCAGAACTTCTTCCGCATGTACCACAAGTTGGCCGGTATGACCGGTACTGCCGAAACAGAGGCAGGCGAATTCTGGCAGATATACAAGCTCGATGTAGTGAGTATACCTACCAATGTATCTATAGTGCGTAAGGACCAGCAGGATCTGGTATACAAAACCAAGCGCGAGAAATACAAATCGGTAATAGACGAGATTGAAGCACTAAGCGCAGCAGGACGCCCGATACTGGTAGGTACTACTTCGGTAGAGGTGTCTGAGTTGCTGAGCCGTATGCTGCAGCAGAAAAAAATAGCCCACAACGTACTGAACGCCAAGCAACATGCCCGTGAAGCGCAGATAGTGGCTGAGGCAGGACTACCTGGAGCAGTAACCATAGCTACCAACATGGCGGGTCGTGGTACGGATATAAAACTCGGACCAGGCGTAAAAGAAGCAGGTGGGCTGGCCATTATAGGTACGGAACGCCACGAAAGCCGTCGTGTAGACCGCCAGTTACGTGGTCGTGCCGGTCGTCAGGGCGATCCGGGTTCTTCGCAGTTCTTTGTGTCGCTGGAGGATGACCTGATGCGTCTGTTTGGCTCTGAGCGTATCGCATCGCTTAT
>JAIOYR010000030.1 GCA_021740995.1 Taibaiella sp. | reverse complement strand
GATGCCAAGAAACTATATAGCGGCTTCAACCTTGCCGACCCGCTTACTTCGGTATCTATGACTATCAACGGTCCCGCACCTACTATCACTGCCTTCTTTATGAATGCAGCAATAGACCAGCAATGCGAATTGTATATAAAAGCAAATGGACTGGAAGATGAGGTAAACAAAAAAATCGAAGCCATCTATGCTGAGAAAGGTTTGCCACGCCCCTATTACAACACAGGTACAGGTGCCCTTCCCGAAGGAAACGACGGTCTGGGTCTCATGTTGCTGGGTGTAACCGGCGATCAGGTGCTTCCGCAGGATGTGTATGAAGATATAAAAGCACGTACACTTAGCTCTGTAAGGGGCACCGTACAAGCTGACATTCTGAAAGAAGACCAGGCGCAGAATACCTGCATCTTTTCTACCGAGTTTTCGCTTCGTGTAATGGGCGATGTGCAGCAGTATTTTATAGATAAAAAGGTGCGTAATTTCTATTCGGTATCTATAAGCGGGTATCATATTGCAGAGGCAGGAGCCAATCCGTTGTCGCAGCTCGCATTTACCTTGTCCAATGGATTTACATTTGTAGAGTACTACCTGAGCAGGGGTATGCACATAGATGATTTTGCTCCCAATCTTTCTTTCTTTTTCAGCAATGGCATAGACCCTGAGTATAGTGTGATAGGCCGTGTGGCCCGCCGTATATGGGCCAAGGCCATGAAACTGAAATATGGCGGCAATGAGCGCTCACAGATGCTCAAGTATCATATACAGACATCGGGTCGCTCGCTACATGCACAGGAGATAGACTTCAACGATATTCGTACTACGCTACAGGCACTATATGCCATATACGACAACTGCAACTCGCTGCATACCAATGCTTACGATGAGGCAATAACAACCCCTACAGAAGAGAGCGTGCGTCGTGCTATGGCCATACAGCTTATTATCAATAAGGAGCTGGGACTTGCCAAGAATGAGAATCCATTGCAGGGTTCTTTCATCATAGATGAGCTTACCGACCTGGTTGAAGAAGCAGTGCTGGCAGAGTTCGACCGTATAACCGAGCGGGGTGGGGTATTGGGCGCAATGGAGACCATGTATCAGCGCGGAAAAATACAGGAAGAAAGCCTGTATTACGAAACACTGAAACATACCGGTGAGTTCCCCATTATAGGTGTGAATACTTTCCTGAGTTCTAAGGGGTCACCTACAGTAATACCATCAGAGGTGATACGTTCTACCACCGAGGAGAAAGAATTTCAGATAGCCACCGTACAAAACCTGTGGAAGCGCAGCGAAGACAATAGCGAAGAAACGCTGAGGCAACTACAACTGGTAGCCATACGCAACGAGAACATTTTTGAAGCACTGATGGACGCCGTTAAGTTCTGCTCCCTTGGGCAGATAACAAAAGCACTCTTCGAGGTAGGCGGGCAGTATAGGAGGAATATGTAAGGATTGATCCGGCACATAACCTATAGTCATAGGCCGGATCTATTTTCCTAACGTGTGAATGATGTAAATATCACAGGGTAATCATGTAACTTTATTACAGTTGCAGGCTGTATCTTCGAGCGATATTCAGACAATCGGTAGAAAATACCGGTTTGTACACGCCTGTGTTGTTTTTTACAAGCTAATTCCCATTGATACGCAAAGCCTTCAAGATAACTCTATGGATTATTGGCAGCATCATACTGCTGTTGGTTGTGGCGGTGTTATGCCTCAACTCGCAATGGGGGCAGAACATAGTAAGGGGCAAGGCTGAGACCTTCCTTACAGACAAGCTGAAAACAGAGGTACGAATTGGATTCCTAGGGGTAGGCTTTCCAAAGTATTTAGTGATAAAGGATGTGCTGCTGAAAGATCAGGTGCAGGATACCTTGCTTTTGCTGGGCGAGCTGAAAGTAGATATCGATATGATGGCACTCATTCGTAAAAATGTAGATGTACAGCATTTGATACTCACCGGAGTGCACTCGCATGTGTACCGAAAGCTGCACGATACTGATTTCAACTTCTCTTATATCATCCATGCATTTGCCGGTGATAAGCCAACGGAAACAAAGAAGCCGAAAGACACTACAGCAAAACCAATGAACATAAGCATTGGGAAGGTTTTGCTACAAGACATTCATGTGCGCTTTGACGACTATACAGGCGGGACGCGGATGGCAGTAAATCTGGACGAGCTAAGCCTGAAAATGAAAAAGCTGGATTTGGAGAAAATGCTTTTTCATATAAAAGAACTTTCTGTTTCCGGGTTGCAAGGCGAGTTTATACAAGATACTTCTTACCTGCCATCAAAACCGCACCAGCCGGGTAAAACTGATATACAGCTAATAGCAGATGATATAACACTTGATAAAGTTGCTTTTAAGTATAACGACCAGCTCAATAAGTTTTTGTTTGCACTAAACCTTGGTACACTGCATTTGCAGCTCAATAAGTTTGGGCTGGCAGACAATTTGGTGGATGTGGAGAAACTGGCTATCGACAAGACCGATATAGCATTGGTTATGGGCAGTCGCTCAGGTACGCCCGACGCTATAGACACCATTATAAAAAAGGACAGCACTGAAGGCTGGAATGTGCGAGTAGCAGAGGTTCAATTGACCGGAGTGAATTTCAGAATGGAGAATGAGAATAGTCCACACCTACCGAAGGGTATAGACTATTCACATCTTAATTTGAAGAAGGTCGCTATAGACCTCCGGGATGCTGTTTACACATCAGACAGTTTGTCTGGCAATCTGAAGCATCTGGCGGCTACAGATCAAAGTGGTGTGGTGGTAAAAGAGCTGAAGACAAAATTCAGGTACAATGGACAAGGGGCGGTATTGGATGAGCTATATCTGGAAACGCCAAATACTACGATACAAGACCATCTGGAGGTGCATTACCCATCACTAGCCGCATTGAAAGATAGTATAAAGACGCTGCAGCTTAATATAAACCTTGTAAGCAGCAGAGTGGCTGTAAGTGATATATTGCTGTTTGTGCCGCAGCTGGAAGAGCAGAAGATGTTCAAAGAAAACAGGAATAGCCTATTGAAGATTGAAACAAAAGTAACAGGCTATCTCGACAATCTGAATATCGCCAAACTGTATGTATCGGGCCTCACTAACACCGAGGTGCTGCTTACAGGCAAGTTGAGGGGAGTGCCTGACGCAGAAAAGATAAGTTATGATCTGAATATTGTGAAGCTGCAATCTTCTGCCAAAGATGTATCTACATTCGTGCCCGATTCGGTATTGGCTGCCATACGTATTCCCGATAGATTTGTGATAACCGGGCAGCTTGCCGGTACTATTAAAGACTATCGAACGAACATCAATCTTAGCAGCTCAGACGGTCTGGCGTATGTAAGAGGCACCCTTGCCATGTCGCCGGGCAAAGGCAAAGAAAAGTACGATATGGTGGTAAGCACGGCAGAGCTGAACATAGGTCGTATACTCAGGCAAGACTCTCTGCTGGGGCCTGTGAGTGCCCACTTTATAGTGAAAGGCAGCGGCTTTGACCCCAAAATGATGACTGCTGCCATCGACGGTAATATTATTTCCGCCCTCCTGAAAGGGTATCGCTATCACGATATATCGCTGTTTGGAAAGATGGCTACAAAGCGTGCGGACATAGACCTGATGTCGAATGACCCGAATGTGCATATTCTGGTAAAAGGGCACGCTGATTTTTCAGGAAAATATGCGGCAGCAAAAGCAGACATACAGATAGACAGTATAGACCTGCAGGCACTGAAGCTATATAAAACAGAGTTGCGGGCAAGCGGTACTATTCATGCCGATTTTCCGGTACTGAACCCCGACTATCCACAAGGGAAGTTCATCTGGTGGCAACCTATAGTTACTGCAAATGGTAAGCGATACTATCTGGATAGTCTGTATGTTATATCACGCCCATCAGACACCGGGCAAAACATAATAGCAGATTTGGGGGTACTCACCGCAAGCATCACAGGTCGCATGCCGCTAACGCAGGTTGCCCCTGCCATAAAAGAACATATTAGCAGGCATTACCGATTTCCTGCCGACAGCAGTGCGCTAAAAGGAACAGCAACCACCAAGGCAGACACCAATCATATACCTAAAGATTACGCTCTGAACATAAAGGCAGATGTATTAGACAAGCCTATGTTACGAGGTATACTGCCGGGGCTTACCTCTTTCGACTCTATACATATAGGTGCAAGCATTACTCCCCGCATACTGAAGCTGGATGTATCCGTACCGGACCTTGTATATGGTACTACAACCATTGAAAATGGCATTGTTGCGGTAAGGGCTACAGACGCTGCATTTACATACAAAATTACAGTGAACAATATCAGTCAGGGTAGCATCTCGCTTTGGGCTACAAGTGTTTTCGGACGAATAGATCAGGATTCGCTGACCACCAATGTAAGTATAGCTGATGCTGCGGGTATAGAACGGTTTGCGATAGCGGCAGACATGCAAAAGAAAGGTGACTCTCAGGTATTGCATCTGAAGCCGGGGTTCAAGCTGGATTACAGGAACTGGGCTGTGGCTCAACCCAACAGAATTGTATTAGCAAAGGGTGGGTTTTACGTACACAATTTCGCTATCAGTGACAGCGGGCAGGAGATAAAAGCCATGAGTGCCACAACGAGTATAGATGCACCGCTGAAAGTGAATATTACCAATTTTATGCTGTCTAATATTACACAGGCTATAAGCAGCAGCGATACACTGATAGCCGCAGGATTGCTGGGAGGTACCATAGACATTGCTCAATTCAAGCCATCGCTGAAACTCACAAGCGACCTAAAAATAATAGACCTGTCACTGCTTGGTGATACGCTCGGCAACCTTGAAGTGCATGTAAACAACAATCAGGCGCAGACTATAGAGGCCAGAGTAAAGCTCACCGAGCATGATAATGATATTGCTATTAACGGGTTATATTATCTGAAACAGGAAAACGGCAATGATTTTAATTTCGATATAAATGTAAATGCCCTTGCAGTAAAAAGCATAGAGTCGATAACCAAGAATCAGATACGCAACAGCTCGGGCTATGTGCGCGGAAAGCTAAATCTGAAAGGCACTGCTAAGGCTCCCAAGATAATCGGTGAACTGCATACCGACAAACTCATTACTACAGTTGCTCAGATCAATGCTGTTTTCAGGATGCCGGAAGAAAAGATAGAATTTACTGAAAACCGAATTACGCTAAACGACTTTACCATACATGATGATGACAACAATAAAGCAAACTTAAACGGCACTATAGATATCTCAGATCTTACAAAGATGGATATGGATATGAAGTTGAGGGCTACTAAATGGCGTGCACTCCATTCAACAATCAAAGACAACAAAATTTTCTTTGGGGACCTGTGGCTCACCACCAATTTGAGTATAAAGGGAAATCCTATGGGACCTAAGGTAGAAGGAGATTTGAAGATACTGAAAGGTACAGATGTCACCGTTATAAATCCTGAAAGCAATACTGAAATAGAAAGCAGGAAAGGAATTGTGCGGTTTGTAAACATGAAAGATACCGGCAGAAGAAATATACTGAAGCCAAAGAAAAAGAATAGTACTCAAACTCAGTCGGTAGCCGGGGCAGACATTAATGTGAATATAGCCATTGATAAATCTGCAGCATTTACACTTATACTGGATAAGTCATCGGGAGATTTTCTGAGCGTGAAAGGTGATGCCACTATTAATGCAGCATTGACTCCTACGGGCAATATAAGCCTGACAGGTAGCTATGCGCTTACCGATGGATCTTACCAGTTAAACTATAATCTGGTAAAGAGAAGATTCAAGTTAGCAAAAGGCAGCATGATTACTTTTGCGGGAGACCCCGTAAAGGGTACTATGCTGGATCTGACCGCAGTATATGAAACGCAGGTGGCCCCTTATGATCTTGTGCAACGCCAAATAACAGACCCTGCTCAGCTCAACTTTTATAAGCAAAGGTTGCCGTTTGATGTAAACCTTTATATGCGTGGGCCTGTGCTGAAGCCGAGGCTCACATTCGATGTGATGCTTACCGAAAGCAGGGCTTACAAACTATCGGCAGATCAGATAGATGTAGTGCAGGGTAAGTTAAGTCAGATTCGCACAGATACATCCGAGATGAATAAGCAGGTGTTTGCACTTCTCATTCTCAATCGCTTTGTGTCGGACGATCCGTTTAGCAATAATGCTGGTAGCAGTGCATCATTTACCGCATTACAGAGCGTTAGTACTTTTATAGGAGAGCAGCTAAACAGGGCAGCAGGGAAGTTGGTAAAGGGAGTAGACTTTTCAGTAGATCTGGCTACTACCGAAGATTATACTTCGGGCAGTTTGCGCCAGCGCACAGATCTTAATCTTGCCGCATCGAAACAGTTACTGAATGACCGTCTGAAGCTTACACTGGGCAATAACTTTGAGCTGGATGGTCCGCAATCTGCCAACGGTAATCAATCCAGCTTTGTTCCATCTAATCTCGCAGCCGATTATCTATTGTCTGCCGATGGGAAATACACATTGCGCGCCTATCGCAGAGCCTATGACGTGGGTGTGCTGCAAGGATTTGTCACAGAAACCGGCTTGAATTTTATTGTTAGTTTTGATTACAATAAGTTTAAAAAGGCACTCAAGCCTGCTAAAAGTGAGGCGGCAAAACAAAAAGAGCGAGAGGAAAGAATAAAAAGCAGAGAAAAGGAAAAAGCTAAGGATGGTGAAGATGAGGAGAAAGAAGAGGATCCAAAACAGTAGATATGTTGCGAACATTTTTTAAAATATTTTTTCTTTTTTGTGTTGCCGGCATGTTTACTGCCTGCAGCAACAGCAAGCGTTTGACAGACGGTGAGCGTCTTTTTATAGGTAGTAAAGTGCATGTCAAAGACCGTGAAGCAGGAAAGAAGGAAAGAAAGATTATCACCAAAGATCTTACCGGTATAGTGCGGCCAAAACCAAATTCCACTACACTGGGCATGAGGCTGAAGCTGACTATGTATAACATGGCAGGTGATACTAAAAAGAAGAAAGGGCTGAGACAGTGGTTTCGAAACAAGGCGGGAGAGGCGCCGGTTTTGGTGAGCAGTGTGCAGCTAAGTACCAACAGGGATATAATGGTCAATTTTCTGCAAAACAGAGGTTTTTTTAATGCCAAAGTTTCGGGCAGATTTGATTCTGCCAGGAATAAAAAGTCATCAGCGATTTTTGACGTGACCACCGGACCCCAATACAAGATTAATGAGGTATATTTTCGTCGAGATTCATCAGAAGTTGCACATGATATAGACAGCAGCTTTAGTGAGACGTTGCTAAAAAAGGGTTCACCCTTCAATCTTGATGTAATAAAGGCAGAACGTGTACGGATAGACAGGATGCTCAAAGAAGTTGGCTATTTTTATTTTCAGCCCGACTATATAATTGTGGTTGCAGATAGCTCTATAGGCGATCACAGGGTGAATATGTATGTGCGGCTAAAGCATAAGGAAATACCAGCAGAGGCATATCGCAGATTTTACATCAACGATGTCTTTATCTTCGCGAATTACAGACTTCGTGGCAATAGACAGGATACCGGTAAAGATGGTAAAATAGCTATTGATGGTTATTACGTGATTGATAATAAGGCTACATATAAAGCTGAGGTGTTTTCGCAGGCGATGACCTTTGAAAAGGGTGATTTATATAGCCTGGACGAGCAGAATACTTCGCTTAGCAGGCTAGTGAACATGGGTAACTTCAAGTTTGTGAAGAACAGATTTGAGCTGGTCAATGATTCATTGCTGGATGCATATTATTATCTTACCCCCTACCCCAACAAATCATTGCGTTTTGAGGCTGGTGCCAATACACAAAATGACAATCGTGCAGGTACAAAGGGAAGTATAAGCTGGCGCCACAGAAATGCATTCAGGGGCGCAGAAGAGTTTCTGGCAAAGATAAGCGGTGGGTTTGAGGCACAGTACAGCGGTCCGGTAAAACAACCTACCATTTACAATTTCGGCGTGGAAACGAATCTTTCTTTTCCCCGATTTGTAGTGCCTTTTATTGACATTCAGACGCCCAGCCGGTTTATGCCCCGCTCAGTGATAAAGCTGAAATACAATTTTGAGTCTTCTGCCAAGCTTATTAATATCAGTTCCTATACAGCAGCATATGGTTACAACTGGCGGGAGACACCAAGAAAAGAACATCAGTTTTACCCATTCAATTTTACCTATGTAAAATCTGACACGGTAGGCAGTCCGCAAAGCCTAGGTATACAATATGGCAACCTGATATTCAATGGTATTATTATGGGGCCTACTTATGAGTTTACCTACAATTCGCAAACAGGCACACCCAAAAAGCACTCAATCTACTTTAATGGTCGCGTAGACCTCTCCGGCAATATACAGGGGTTAGTGCAGAAGGCTGATCATGAAACGAACCCAAAGAAATTGTTCGGCTCTACCTATACACAGTATGTAAAGCTGCAGCCCGATTTCAGATATTATCTGAGGCTGTCTTCCGCTACAGTTATTGCATCCCGAGTCATGGCAGGAATTGGTGTACCGTGGGGCAACTCGGCTGCAATGCCCAATATCAAGCAGTTTTGGGCAGGTGGCAATAGCGATCTCAGGGGTTTTCCGTCAAGGCTGGTGGGGCCCGGCACATTCAATGAATATGACTCTGCTAACACCCAACGGTACATACAGACTATGGGTGACATGAAGCTGGAATTCAACTTTGAACTGAGACAAAGAATATACAAATTCATAAATGCCGGTGTATTTGCAGAAGCAGGTAATGTGTGGCTGTACCGAAATGACCCCAACTTCCCCGGTGGAAAGTTTACTTCCAACTTTTATAAGGAACTTGCTGCTGATGTGGGTGCAGGTCTAAGGTTTGATTATACAATACTGATTTTACGCCTGGATATGGGTATGCCCGTGCGTAAGCCCTGGTTGCCCGAAGGCGACAGATGGGTGCTCGACAAAATTCAACTGGCAGACCCTGACTGGAAAAAGAAGAACCTGATTTTTAATATTGCTATCGGGTATCCTTTCTAAGTCTACTACATCTGTATTTCAATGGTCTCTTAATGGGTGGTGCAATCACATCTATTGTCTCTTTCCTAATCGTGAGAGACTGTAATAACTACATTTCCGGTTTTCTGCCCAGTTAACACATACTTATATGCTGCTACTATCTCTTCGAGTGGGTATGTGCGGTCTATGACAGGTTTGTATGCCCCTCGTTCCATTAGTGTTTTCAGAAACACTACATCTTCTTTGCTGCTAGTAGGGATTGGAAACAATAGTTTCTTGCCGCCCATAAGTGGTGTAATCATTGCCAGAAAAGGGTTCTGATTATTATACCCCAGTTCGGTAGATATGTATATTCCTTTGCTTTTCAGGATCCGTTTACATTCGCCAAAAGAACGTTTGCCTACCGCATCAAACACCAGGTCAAACTGCTCTTTCAAATCTGTGAAATCCTCAACCAGATAGTCTATTACAACATCAGCTCCCAGCGACTTTACCAGAGTAAGGTTTCTGGTGTCACAAACAGCAGTTACATGAGCGCCTAGTTCCTTCACAAGTTGCACTGCAGCCGATCCTATAGCACCGGTGGCACCATTTATCAGCACACGGTGACCTGCGGTCACTTTTGCAGCTCTGATATCGCATAGTGCGTAGTGCGCCCCTTCTATAAGCGGTGCACATTCTGAAAATGTACTATTTTCAGGCATTGTGGCTATAGCCCCATCCTCAGGCATTACCATATATTGTGCATGAGCCCCAAACGTTACATCGTTATAGCCGAATACTCTGTCTCCCTGCTTAAACAAGGTTACATCTTTTCCTGTGTGCTCTATTTCGCCGGCAAACTCATTGCCGAGTACCGGATTCTTTGGCCTCCGTAGCCCGCTAAAAAGGCGTACAAGCAGGGGCATGCCACTTAGGAATCCGCAGTCTGTCCGGTTGACAGTAGTAGCAAATACTTTTATAAGTACTTCTTTGTCTTTTGGGGTTGGCTTTGCAATGTCGGTCAGTCTTAACACATCAGGTGTGCCATATTCTGTGGTCACTATAGCTTTCATAAGCGAAGAATTGCGAGTGTGAATATATACATACTCCTCTAACCCAATTCGTTTCGCAGAATGACCAGTTTATTCTTGAGATGTAGGAGCGATGTTTTTAGGTCTAAAGTAGTCACATCCCGTTTGTTCTGCGTTTTGAGTTTCGATTTTGCGCCGGAAAGTGTAAACCCCCGCTCTTTCACAAGATGATAGATAGTGCGTATTTCTTTCACCTGATCTGCGGTAAAGAGGCGGTCGCCCTTGCGGGTGGTTCTTACTTTTAGTTTAAATTCGTTTGTCCAGAAGCGGATATGTGAGGTTTTGACTTTGAAGAATCCCGCTACCTCTCCTATACTGTAATATTGTTTTTCTCCTTTCCAGTCTTCAGCAATCACATCACCTCCATCAGCTATTTCTTCATCGGAGCCGTCGGCTATTTCTTTCGACTTCTTCGCTGTTCTCTGCTTTGTCTTTTCTGCTACTGCAATCGTTTGTACAGGTGTTGCTAATACATTTTCTTCTGCCCCAGGGGTAGTTATAGCGCGTTCTGTTTCGGTAGTTGCAATGGCTGTTTCGACAGTAACAGGCGAGGATAATGGTGTTGCCAGATCTTCAGGTAAGTCGCCCGGCTTTTCTGCTGATGTGATGACATATTCTGCTGAATTTGCAGTGTCACTGGTGGCCTCTTCTTGCCATTGTTCGGAGATTGCAACAACAGTTGCAACGGCAACAGGCGTGGCTGTTATTATTGCGGTTGTATCGGCTGAAATCTCTGTGTTATCTGTAGGTATTACTATGTCTTCTGATACAACTTCCTTGATTTCTTCTTCGGTTTCAGATTTAATGTCAGGTAATGTACTGGTCTCTTCAGTTTGTGCATCATTATCGCCTTTTTTGGCACGGGTCTTTGGTGCCGGCTTGGGGGCATCCGGAACTATTTCTTCACCAAAAAGGGTCATTATACGTACACTCATTGCGTTTGTTTTTTTGATTCCGGCTTACTTGACCGGTGCAGGAGCTGTCTGCATTTTTTTCAGTGTTTTTATTTCGTTTGTTTTTTGTGCCTCCTGCTTTTTCGATTCTTCTAACTGTTTATTTATTTCGGCATTTTTCTTTTCTATTGTTTTCAGCTCGCCTTCTTTTTCTATAATGGCTTTTGCTGTTTCTATTTTGTGAGAAAGTTCGTGCAGGTAGTTTGTGATTTTGGTAGTTGTTTCAGCGTCATTGGTGCTGGTTACATAGTTGTCGTACCCTTTTGATGCACAAAAGTACAGTGTGGTAGTGCCTTTTTTGTTTTTTACTTTGTAGTAGTAGTCACCTTTGTTGTTGCTGAAAGTTTGCCATGAAACTCCACGATAGATACTGAAGCCTTTTTTACGGGAAGTTCGCTTGATATTAGCACCTTGAATATCTTTTTCAATGGTTTCAACTGTAATAGCCTTATCATAAGGATATTCTGCAATGAAGCACCACAACTTTGTTTTTCCCATTTTCACCTTTCCTTCTTTAAAGGGAACTCCATCTCCGTGTGCAAAAATGTAGTAGGGTAAAAATAGCGTAAGCAATAACAATTTCGACAATTTCATATTTCTCGAGTTTTGGTGTAGTTTTTAGATGACTTATATTGAAATCGGCTCAAAAATACAACAATATATTTATCCTGTATGTAGCAGTAGAATGCCGACATGTTATTCGTATTTTGGTTCTGTCTGTTTATGGGATCACTCAGATAGTAAAAGGTGCACAAGATGGGTGTTTTTAGGCCTCGCTAGTATGGGTCTTTATAGTCTGCTCTACATATTTCTGACGGGTAATAGTGACTAGACTAGTACAAATGTGAGGTGTATAGATTGTAGTATACACGGACTGGCATATTTTGTATCTTGCAGACAATATGAACGCTTTTGAGATACGCGGGGGGCGTAGGCTGCATGGCAGTATAACCCCACAAGGTGCTAAAAATGAGGCCTTGCAGGTGCTATGTGCTGCCATGCTTACGGATGAGCGGGTAACACTGACAAATGTGCCGGATATAGCAGATGTAAATGCTCTTATAGAGTTGCTACAGGACATGGGTGTGAAAATAGACCGCCCCTTACCTAATACGGTGATTCTGCAGGCCGATAATATAGACCCTGATTATTTCAATACTCATTCCTTCAGGCAGAAGTCAGGCAAGCTGCGTGGTACCGTAATGCTTGCCGGGCCCATGTTGGCGCGATTCCGGAAGGCCTTCATACCACAGCCTGGTGGCGACAAAATAGGTCGCAGAAGGCTGGATACACATATTCTGGGATTTGAGCGACTGGGTGTAAACTTTGATTACGATAGCGATAATCAGCTCTTCACGATGACCGCTGAAAAGCTGACGGGAACACACCTGCTACTGGAAGAGCCATCTGTAACGGGGACAGCCAATATGGTGATGGCAGCTGCACTGGCTGAGGGGATCACTACTATTTATAATGCTGCCTGTGAGCCCTATTTGCAGCAATTGTGCATTATGCTGAATAGCATGGGGGCTAAAATCAGCGGCATCAGCTCAAATCTCCTGACCATAGAGGGTGTGAAGACACTTAGTGGCTGTGAACACCGGTTGCTTGCAGACATGATAGAGGTAGGCTCATTTATAGGGTTGGCTGCAATGACTCAGAGTGAGCTGACTATAAAAAATGTAGACGCACAGCAGTTGGGACTGATACCGGATGTATTCAGAAGGTTGGGGATAGAGTTGCACATGAATGGTGATGACATTTTTGTGCCTGCACAGGAGCATTACAGAATACAAAAATTTATAGACGGGTCTATACTGACTGTTTACGACCATCCATGGCCCGGCTTCACTCCTGACTTACTGAGTATTATACTGGTTACTGCGACGCAGTCGAAGGGTACAGTCCTGGTACATCAGAAGATGTTTGAAAGCAGGCTTTTCTTTGTAGATAAGCTGATAGAGATGGGGGCTCAAATAGTGCTGTGCGACCCACATAGAGCAGTAGTAATAGGTCTGGACAAGCAGGTGCCGCTGCGAGGCATAAACATGGTGTCGCCGGATATAAGGGCAGGTGTCGCACTGTTAATAGCGGCACTGTCGGCCACTGGTAAAAGCACTATACAGAACATACATCAGATAGACAGGGGATACGAGCGGATAGATGTGCGACTTAATGCGCTTGGCGCTGACATTCGCCGGGTAGCTCTGACGTAACCTTCCATGCACCAGCACTGTTAGTAGTTGCACTCAGGTAAACGCAATCCCAATATGCAAGTGTTTATTAACTAGAAGTAAGCGTATTGTTTACAAATATCCTTGTCTATACTAACATTTGTTTTTCAATAAGCGCCTTATGTAATGGCAGATTCAATTGTTGAAATTCGGATTCTAATGTAGTTTATTATTTTATTATTTGAATAGATGTCTTTGCATGTTGTTTATTTTCATTTTAGATAATCAACCACATATAAACAGGCAAATAATAAATATGTGACAATGTAAAAAAGTGTGTTTGGGCTATGTTAAGCAATGCAGTATTGCATTTTGACAAAGAAGAATTGGTGTGATTTTACCATTATTTTTTTTAAACTTTTTTTAATTAACATTTTATGACATAAATATGGCTGATATGTATTACAATTATTGGCTGTTTATTATGAATTTTTGAAAAAAATAACGTACTTTTCGGACTGTATACTATTTTTAGTATGTTTACCCGTGGTTTCGTGAGCCTTTTTTAACAAAAAGGGTTCATAGAGGGGTATAGTATGTTGTAAAAAGCGTAGTGCATTTTATTGAATAAAAAGCCTCGTTTTGAGTAGGCTGGAGTAAAAAAGAAAGGTAGTAACAACCGTGTATGCGGCTGTAAAAACAAAAATAATTTTTATAAAAAACGGTAGTATGAATAATTTCTTACGAGCGCAATTCAAGCATTTTTCAGTAGACCCTATCAAAAACAGGATGCGGAAAGGCGTAGGTATTTTGTGTGGAATGGTGGCTTTGGTTGCTTTCTTATCGCCTGTTGGTGCTCTTGCTATAGGCTTTGCGGGAGCTACTATTTCGCCCACATTTTCTTCACCCCAACTGGTATGTAGTGGTGGGCAGGCAACTATAACGCTTACTCCTAGTACCTGTGTATTGGGTGGTCCGGATTGGAGCGCTACCTATTTCATTGATTCTTCGTCTGATGGAGGTTCTACCTGGTTTACACCTACTGGTGTTACTACAGGAACTGTTACAGCAGCATCACCAATTGTTACTTACATATCACCTACACTTATCAATTTGACTCCGGCCTGCTATGATCGTACTTACAGAATCAGACTTACAGGTATAATATCCCATTGTCTTGGTAATACTACCTACACATCGCCACTGTCAAGAGTAACCGTGTGCAGGCAGCCAGATCCTATTACGGGGCTTACATCTTTGTGTGTAGGACAAACAATTACACTGGCCACTACATCTACCGGTGGTACATGGAGCAGCAGTGACGGACTGGTGGCATCTGTAGGTACAGGAGGCGTGGTATCCGGCCTGAGTCAGGGTACTTCTACTATTTCCTACACTTTTTCAGGTGGGTGTTCCTCTACAAGAGTTGTTACCGTAAATGCGCTTCCTGCACCAATAGTTGGGCCAGGTAGCGTATGTATTGGTGCAACAGCTACTTACAGCTTATCAGCGTCACCATTTACCGGAACCTGGAGTAGCAGTAATCTTGCATCGGGAACTATAAATGCAACTACCGGAGTATTCTCAGCGTTAGGTGCCGGTACTACTACTATCACTAATACTAATGCAGCAGGCTGTACTGCCAATCTTCTAGTAATTACAAACGCATTACCGGCTGCTTTCACTGTTTCCGGAGGTGGCAGCTATTGCGCCGGCACAGCGGGTCTTGGCATATCTCTATCCGGCTCTGAGGCAGGTGTGAGCTATCAGTTATATAATGGTGCAGCTACCGTGGGTGGCCCTGTAGCAGGTACAGGTAGTGCTTTGTCTTTAGGTACGCACACTACCGCCGCTACATACACTGTTCTGGCTACAAATACAATTGCAGGTTGTACCAATGCGATGTCAGGTAGTGCTACCATTACTATCAATCCATCTCCATCGGCGGTTAGCGGACCAACTATTGTTTGTGTAGGTGCTACCGGGGCATATGCTACTGCATCTATCGGTGGTACCTGGAGCAGCAGTGATGTTGTGGTGGGTACTATTGATGGCGTTTCCGGAAGCTTTACAGGCCTCAATGCGGGTACTACTCTAATCAGTTACACATTTTCAACTGGATGCTCGGCTTCTATGACTGTAACAGTTGGTGCTGCGGCAGGCCCTATTACTGGCGCATTGTCTTTGTGTGCCGGTACAACCAGTACGCTTACTGCAACACCTGCCGGTGGCAACTGGATTAGCAGTAATGGTGCAGTAGCCACAGTGGGTATAACAACAGGTATTGTAACCGGTGTTTCAAATGGTACAGCAAATATTACATATACACTTTCCGGCGGATGCCGCTCGATAACTACAGTTACCGTAAACACAGTACCTGCTCCTATAAGCGGTGGTCCGCTCACACTTTGTGATGGAGCTACAGCAACCTTCACCACTGCGTCAGTAGGTGGTACGTGGATAAGTTCTGCCACATCTACGATTACAATAGCCCCGGTAGCCGGAATAGCTACTGGTCAGAGCGTAGCAGGAACCGCCCTCATATCTTATGTATTAGGTGGTGGTTGTGCTTCTAGTATTACAGTTACTGTTCTTGCCACACCTACAACTATTACCGGACCAGACACCGTATGTCTGGGACAAACCATAACAAAAGCTAATGGTATGCCAGGCGGTATTTGGACAAGCGCCAATTCAACTATTGCATCGGTAGTTGCCGGAACTGGCGTTGTTACGGGTGTTTCACTGGGTGCTACCTCTATAAGGTATACTTTGCCTGGTGGCTGTTTTGTGACCGATACGATAACAGTATCTAATGTTCCTGCACCTATTACGGGTGTGCTCAATCTTTGTGTAGGTCAGTCTACAATATTAAGCAGTACTACATCTGGTGGCGTATGGAGTGTAACTAATTTTGGCATAGATACTATAGAAGCAGCTACCGGATTGCTTACAGCACGATCTCCCGGTACTGATATAGTATTTTATACATTATCTTCGGGTTGTAGCGCTTCTGCGGTAGTTACTGTCAATGCACTTCCTGCTGCCATCACAGGTCCTACTGGTGTATGTATGGGGGCTACTATAACATTGAGCAGTTCTCCGTCAGGTGGTACCTGGACCAGTAATATCCCTCCTACTGCCGACGTGGATATCACTACCGGTGTTGTAACTGGTTTCTTTCCAGGCATTGTTACTATTACCTATGCATTGTCTTCAGGTTGTACAATAAGTACACCTATTACGGTTAATCCTACTCCGTTGCCCAATGGCGGCTCGCATCTGATATGTGTAGGGTCAATTTCACCATTGAGCAATCCGTCAGCAGGTGGTCCCGGTACATGGATGAGCAGCAATCCTTCGGTTGCAGCTATTAATAGTACAACAGGTGTAGTAAACGGATTTGCACCAGGTACTGCGACAATTACATACACATTGCCTACCAGTTGTTTTACAACTTCAGTTGTAACAGTTAATCCTTTGCCTGCACCTATTACAGGATTTGCGAGAACCTGTATTGGTTTCTGTGCTACCTTAAGCAATACTACTCCCGGTGGTACATGGAGTAGCTTGGATATTGCAGTAGCTACAATTGGTACATCCGGTTCGTTGTGCGGTGTTACACCGGGCACAGCGATCATTTCTTATACATTACCTACAGGTTGTGCTACTTCATTAATAGCTACCGTAGACCCCATACCCGGCCCACCAACAGGTGTGCTTGCAATATGTGTAGGCGGTACTACAACATTATCTCATCCAATACCGGGAGGAACATGGAGCAGCAGCGATACGATTGTAGCTAAGGTGTTTTTGGGTACTGGTCTGGTAACCGGATTTACTGCCGGTACTGCCAATATCACTTATACACTTGCTTCCGGTTGTACGTCATTTGCTACAGTAACCGTTAGCCCAGTGCCACCGGCAACAACCGGAATATTATATATGTGTGAGGGTAACACTACTACACTTTTTAATCTTTTCCCGGGTGGCGCATGGTCCAGTGTTTCGCCGGGTGTGGCTACGGTAGGCACATCGGGTATAGTTACCGGCGTATCTGCGGGCACAGCAGAAATCAGTTATACACTTCCTTCGGGCTGTGCGAGATCAGCAATTGTAACGGTATATCCTTTACCAGCTATTATAGGTTCTGTACTGGTATGTCCCGGCATTGCGTCTACACTTACAGGCTCGCCTGCTGGTGGATTGTGGGCAAGCTCCCCAACCATAATCGCTACTATTGGTTCTTTATCGGGCGTGGTAACAGGTATCAATACCGGTACAGCTACCATAACATATACATTGGCAACAACCTGTCGCAACACTGCGGTAGTTACGGTTCAGCCATTACCGGCTGCAATCACCGGTCCTACTCAGGTATGTGTAGGTTCTACCATCACACTCTTCAACTTCACCACTGGCGGCGGCACATGGAGCAGCAGCCTTCCTGCAATAGGCAGTATTGATGCAACAACCGGCGTTGTAACCGGTTTGAGTGCAGGTGTTACTATTATTACATTTACCGCAAATGCCACAGGTTGTATTATAACAACACCCATTACTGTGAATCCGTTGCCGGCGGCAGTCACCGGGCCAACTAATGTCTGTGTGGGGTCTACGATTACTATCAGTAGCGCGTCGGGTGGCGGGACCTGGAGTAGCAGTGGCGTATTTGCAACTGTGGGTTCTTCAACTGGTGTTGTTACAGGTGTGAGTGCTGGTGTTGCGGTTATTACTTATATTTTACCTACCGGCTGTCTCACTACCTATTCTGTAACTGTTGATCCGTTGCCATCGCCTATTACCGGTACGCTGGCTATATGTTATTCTTATACCACATTCCTTAGCAGTGGCACACCGGGTGGAATATGGAGTATATCTCCTACATCTGTAGCAACGATAGATGCATCAGGATTGGTGACTGCTGTGTGGACAGGATCAACCGCTGCCACTGCTACTGTTACTTATACATTGCCAACAACCGGCTGTTTGACAACAGCAATTGTAACAGTAAATCCATTACCTGATACAATAACCGGCCTGTTGAATATATGTCTCAATGACTCAACTACCTTGTTTAACTCAGTGCCCGGTGGCAGCTGGACCAGCGACAATATTCTGATTGCTGTAGTAAATCCATCTTCTGGTCTGGTAGCCAGTGTATCGGCCGGTACTGTGCATATTACTTATACGCTGCCTACGGGCTGTTACAGGACAGCTATAATGACAATTAATCCGACACCTCAGCCTATTACTGGTACACTGTCTGTTTGTCAGGGCTTTACCTCTACACTCAGCAATATTACTACAGGTGGCTCGTGGAGCAGTAGCAACCTTTCAGTGGCTTCTGTAGGTACTGCTACTGGTGTGGTACTGGGTGTATCGCCGGGTGTTGCATTTATTACTTATACATTACCATCCAGCTGTCCAAGGGTAGTTCAGTTTACTGTTAACCCAAACCCTGCACCGATTACCGGTGCTACCAGTATCTGTCAGGGAGATACCAGCATTCTCAGCAGTACTACGCCGGGAGGCACATGGAGCAGCAGCAATCCGAGCGTAGCGTTCATATTTATGCCTAGCGGGCAGATGATAGGGTTAACCACCGGGACATCTATAATATCTTATATGCTGCCCACCGGTTGTTTTGCAGCGACTACGGTAATTGTGAACCCTCTGCCAACAGACGCATCCATACTCGGAAACAGAGTGCTCTGCGTGGGTACATTCTCTAATTTGTTTAATACTATTTTTCCGGGAGGTACGTGGAGTAGTGGGAATGTAAGTGTTGCCACTGTATCTACAGGTAGTGGCTCTGTATTTGGTGTGAGTGCAGGTACAGCAAGAATTACTTACACCTTACCTACGGGTTGCGATACATTTATTACAGTAACCGTAAATCCGCTGCCCGCAGTTATTACCGGAAGCCTATCGGTATGTGAAGGTGACCTATCTGCACTTAGCAGTGCTACGCCGGGTGGCACATGGTCAAGCAGCAATCCTACAGTAGGAACGATTAATGCTACAACCGGAGTATTTACTGCTCTTGTTCCCGGACTTACGGTCATCACTTACAGACTTACCTCAACTGGTTGTGAGCGTACCGCTTTACTTACAGTTAATCCTTTGCCTAACCCTATAGTAGGGGTTACGGATATTTGCCTTGGTGGGGATACTATTCTCACGTCTGGCCCAGGTGGTGGTGCCTGGAGTGGTGGTGGTTTTGTAGCTACAGTGGTGGCTATTTCTCCTGCATTCGATGTTGCCCGCATCACAGGTATTGGTGTAGGTACTACGACTATTACTTATACACTTCCAACCGGTTGTTTCAGAACGGTGACAGTAGAAGTTCATCCGCTTCCAGCTCCTATAGTAGGGCCTGATACTGTGTGTGAAGGGTCTACTATTGTTCTTACCAGTGTGCCGTTACCGCCATCTTCTGGTGCCGGTACATGGACCAGCAGTGATCCACTTGTGGCTACCATAGATCCGTTTACTGGTGTGCTTACCGGTGTTGCTCCGGGGGTAGTTACAATTACTTATTCATTGGCATTCTCCTGTCATGAGACATTTAGGGTTACAGTCAATCCGCTACCTGCAGCCATAGTTGCACCTGTTAATCTGTGTGTAGGCTTTGTGGACACTGCAAGAAATGTAACTACAGGTGGCAGCTGGAGTATCAGCGATCCGGGTATTGCTACTATAGTAGATACATCAGGTGTAATTACCGGTGTTTCTGCGGGTACAGCTACCATTACCTATACGCTTCCTACAAGCTGTTTCGTTACCCGAATCATAAATATCCGTCCACTGCCTGTGGTAACTGTGAATCATCCTGCGGTTATCTGTAAGTATTCTTCTGTGGTGCTTACTGCCGGTGGTGCAGATGGTGGTTATACATGGTCGCCATCTACGGGATTAAATACTACAGTAGGACCTGTGGTTACAGCTAGTCCAACCATTACGACTACATATGTGGTGACGGGTAGAACTACATTTGGATGTCCTGATACTGCACAGGTAACAGTAATAGTAGATACACTGCTAAATGACATAAGAGTTACTGGTCGTGACAGTATTTGTAAAGGAGACTGTACTGTACTTATTGCCAGCGGACGCGAGGGTACTTTCTTCAACTGGAGGCCGGCTGCAGGTTTGTCTTGTACAATATGTGATACAGTAACGGCTTGCCCTATTGTTACAACACCATATACAATGGTAGCAATAGATTCTCTCGGTTGTCGTGATTCGATTGTCTTTACCGTTACTGTAATGCAGCTTCCGGTAATGCGTGTATTGCCTAATCCGGCAATAGTATGTAATGGCAGCACCACGCAGCTCACGGTCAGGGATTCTTTTGCAACAGCTGGTTATGTAACCAAGTTTGCATGGTTCCCCAATGCATTTATATCTTGTGATACCTGTTTTAATCCAATATTGTCCAATACTTTCACCCTAGTGTACAGGGTTACTGGTATAACACCATTTGGCTGCCATGACTCTTTGCGTGTGCCTGTAACAGTGCTTGATAGCGCATTCAATAGCATCAATAAGGATACTGTAATCTGTCTGGGCGGAAGTGCACAACTGAATGCTGTTAGTTTTAACCCCGATGGTGCACGCTCAGATTTCTTTTGGCTGAACGATGTAGCAATAAGCAACAGGTTTATACCTAACCCGGTTGTTTCACCTGTAGTAACAACTACTTACTCTGTTGCAATAACACCAAATGTATGCTGGCCCGACACTCTATATACAACTGTAGTAGTGGCACCGTTCCCGGATATAGATATTGCGGTTACTCCTGCCGATGCTACTGTACAGTCAGGTACAAGTGTACCACTTAAAGCTACTGTTAGCAACGGACTGATTATTTCTAACTATTTCTGGTCACCACCCGGGTCACTATCATGTGTTGAATGTTATAATACTATAGCTACACCGTCGGTAACTACTACGTATACATTCACTGCTACATCTGTTTATGGTTGTACATCTACTAAGGATGTAACAATCAAGCTCACATGCGATGATGCTCAGGTGTTTATACCAAACACATTTACACCTAACGGTGATGGTATGAATGACCGCTTCTACGTGAGTGGTAAGGGAATATCAAATATCTCCAAGTTCCTGATTTACAATCGTTGGGGCGAGCTGGTCTATGAACGATACAACATACAGGCAAATGATGCCGGTGCAGGATGGGACGGACAGTTCAAGGGTATTGTATTGCCACCTGACGTGTTTGTGTATATTGTAGAGGCTACCTGTAACCTGGGTGGTACAGAATTTAAATACAAAGGCGATATTTCGATAGTAAGATAATTTGCGTTAATATTATAAATTGAAACAAATGAAGCGTTATTTAAACAGGGTATTTGCAGTCATTCTGATCGGCGTAAGCATGAACAGTAATGCGCAGGATATACACTTTTCGCAATTTTATGAAAATGCTATGTTGCGTAATCCTGCGTTGACGGGTATCTTCACCGGCGACTACAAGGTGGGCTTGGACTACCGTAGCCAATGGGGTAATGTCGCTTCGCCTTATAATACAGTAATGCTATCTGGCGAAACACGCATACTTGTGAACAGGGAAATAAATGACTACCTGAGTTTTGGTCTTGTTACTTCCTTTGATAAGGCAGGCTCTGTAGACTTCAACAGTACACAGATATACCCTGCTATCAGCTATAACAAGGCATTGGAAGATGTATATCATACCTATTTGTCAGTAGGACTATCCGGCGGCTATTTTACCCGTTCTGTTAATCAGGCTAAAATGACTACTACGAACCAATATATCAATGGCACCTTTGACCCCGCAAACCCTACTGGTGAAAACGCTGTTTTCAGAAACATGAATGGTTATGATGTAGGTGCAGGTGTGAGCCTCAATAGTTCTTTGGATCAGAATGGCGCATTCAACTATTATCTGGGTGTGAGTGCATTCCATATCAACACGCCTACTCAGGTGTTTACCGGTGCAGACCCCATAAGCATTCCTATGAAATGGCAGTTTAACGGTGGATTTCACTCGTCTTTCAGTGAGCAGTTTGGTGTGACTGTTCATGGCAACTACAGCTTCCAGCAGCCAAGTAACGAGTTTATACTGGGTGGATTTTTTACATGGCGCAGTGTGCCGGTAGGATTGCCAAGTATATTTGCGCTGAATTTTGGTCTTTTCTATCGTAATAATGATGCGTTCATTCCAATGATTCGCGTAGACTACAAGGATGTTTCTGTAGGATTCTCACAGGATGTTACCAATTCGTCACTCTCTGCCAACACATCAGGTGCCGGAGCTACAGAGCTAACATTTTATGTCCGCGGCAATTATCAGCACAAGAAGAACTCACGTGACCCCTTATTTTGTCCCCGTTTCGAGGATCTGAACAGTTATAACTTTAGATAATTTAGCACATAAAAGATACTTCAATTATAAAAGCCGCTAATCAAATGATTAGCGGCTTTTATATTGGGTGATGGTAAACACTTAGAGTCTTTCTATTACTATTGCACTGGATCCACCGCCACCATTGCAGATAGCTGCTGCGCCATATTTGGCATTTTTCTGGTTCAGTACATTGATAAGTGTACAAATAATACGTGATCCGCTGCTGCCCAATGGGTGGCCAAGAGATACTGCTCCGCCATTTATATTCAGCTTTGATCGATCGATGTTCATTTTATCGGCGTTCACGATGCCTACTACACTGAAAGCTTCGTTGAGTTCAAAATATTCTATATCTTCCATTTTCAGCCCGGCTTTTGCCACTGCTTTTGGCATAGCAATAGAGGGAGAAGTAGTAAACCATTCGGGAGCCTGCTCAGCATCGGCATATCCTATTATTTTAGCCAATGGTTTTATGCCCAAAGCTTCAGCTTTCTCGCGGCTCATAAGCACCAGAGCTGATGCGCCATCATTCATTGTGCTGGAGTTTGCGGCGGTTGCTGATCCGTCTTTGGTAAATGCAGGGCGAAGTCCGGCAATCTTGTCGAACTTTACATTCCATGGATCTTCATCTTTGCTGAATATGATCGGGTCGCCTTTTTTGTTAGGTATTTCTATAGGTACTATTTCGTTGTCGAAACGACCTTCATTCCATGCTGCCTGGCTGCGCTTGTAGCTTTCTACCGCAAATTCGTCCTGTGCCTCACGGCTGATGTTGCACTCTTTAGCACAAAGATCAGCAGCGTTGCCCATGGGGTAGTTGTGATACACATCTATCAGGCCATCCTTAGCTATACCGTCTATTACGGTTACATTTCCATACTTATTGCCCCAGCGCAGGTTTTCGTTGTAGAAAGGCACATTGCTCATGCTCTCCATACCACCTGCAACCACTACGTCAGCATCGCCCAGCATGATAGCCTGAGCACCTTGCATCACTGCTTTCATGCCACTTGCACACACTTTGTTTACAGTAGTACAGGAAACATGGTCCGGAACACCGGCAAATTTAGCCGCCTGACGCGCAGGCGCCTGACCAAGATTTGCCTGAAGCACGCTGCCCATAAGCACCTCATTCACCTCTTCCGGGCTGATGCCTGCTCTTTCCAATGCACCCTTAATAGCGATAGCACCGAGTTTCGTAGCCGAAAAATCCTTTAACGCACCACCCCAGCTACCTATGGGTGTACGCACTGCTGATACTATATATACCTCTTTCATTTCCGTATTTTAAAAAGTGGTGCAAAGGTAAGGAAAAGTGGCGTAACAGGCGTTGCAGAACGATGTTGATATTTTGGAGGGTATATGTTGTATTAAAAATAGGGAAGTATACGATTCTGATATACGTTTGTTTTTTCGTCCTGAGATAGTAACAGGAAGGAATTACCTAAAATCTTTCCCGATAATTTAAAATGAATACATTATTTTTACGGAACTTAACGCTACCTGTACCCTACGGGCGGCTCAAAATATGTTGAATATGATACGTAAAATTACACTGCTATTGTTGTTGTGTATTGGTTCTTATGGGTTTGTACAGGCACAGACCGAAGATTCGGTAAGTATTTACCTGCCCTATGGCAGTGATACTACCTGCCCCGGAGACCAGCTAAAGTTTACCGCAGTAGAGAGCAATGATACGGCGATCGGCTCTACATTTGCCTGGTTTATCAACGGCATATTTACAGGTGTAACCTTAGATACTTTTTATACTACTGCTGCAAATGATGGCGATACAGTACACTGTATGCTCTATTTCATTAATAGCCTCAGCTTGCCCGATACTGCACGTTCAAATGTCATTACAGTTCATCGCAGTTCGGCAATTATGCCACGCGTGCTTAGTTCTATTATAGCAGGCAGCAACCCTGATTGTCCCGGTCATCCTATTACTTTTTCTGCCTATCCCATAGTGGGAGGAACAGCGCCACAATACCAGTGGTATATAGATAATGCAATAGTGTCAGGTGCTACCGGTAGCATATATACCAGCATCTTTGCCGATGGAGATACGGTAAGCTGTATGATGATTTCAAATGCTACATGCGCTTTTCCTACAGATACCGCTTACTCCAATGGCATAGAGATAATACACGACTCGCTTACAGCTATGATATCTATAGCTGTTTACAGCAACCCTATTTGTGCTACAGATTCTAATGCATTCACTGCTACGGTTGCTGATGCGGGGCTGGGCAGCACAATATACTGGTATGTAAATGGAGTACTCGTGCCGGGTGCCATAGGTCCGTTATATATCACAGATACATTGCACAACGGCGACATAGTACACGCCAAACTGATAGCGCCTGATGATTGTGTAATCAATGACACTACTATATCTACGGCTATCACTATGATAGTAATACCCAACCTGAATCCTACAGCGAGCATAACACTTACCAGTGGTGCCAATCCGGGATGTATTGACTCTGCTATAACCTTCACAGCTACTTATGGTGCTGCTGGTACTGCGCCTGACCTGATATGGCTGGTAAATGATGTGGAAGTAGCGTCAGGTACCGCTACGCATACACAGGCATATGCCAGCGGAGACCTGCTTACGTTCCGTGTCCGCACTACCGATATGGGTTGTTATCTGAACGATTCTGTTACAACACCAGCAGTACTTATGGTGCGCGACAGCACACCCGTGGCTCCACTTGTATCGCTGATAGATAATATGCTGGTAGCTAATACTGCAGGCACGTATATTTGGTACTTCAATGGTACAATAATACCAGGAGCAAATGCACAAACCTATCACCCGGGAATGATGGGCTTCTACGCAGCCATAAGAGATACCGGCAATTGCCAGTCCCTGCTTTCCAACATTATTTATATTTCTCTGCTGGATGTGAAAAACATAGCGGCTGGTAGTGTGAAAATTTACCCGAACCCTACAAGTGGTATACTAAGTATAGACCGTGGTACCAATACATCACAAACTAAAATGACGGTGTTTAGTGTAGTAGGGCAGGTGATGATGGAGGCAGAACTGGAGGGCAAGGCACGTTTCGATGCTGATCTTTCTCAGTTCCCGTCTGGCAGTTACATAGTCTCTTTCAGGACTGCTGAGGGTGCTGTTTCTAATCATAAGATACTACTTTCGAAGTAGTAGCATGTGTTCTCAGATGCTCATTGGCATGTGAAAAGAGGTCACAACAGATATATCCTACACAGGCTTTAATATAAATAGCCGCCGGATTCACCGGCGGCTATTTGCATTCACTTATGTCCGTTGGTGGGTAATAATAGTTGAGAGAGTTGTTGTCGATTAATGCAAGCATGAGTTCAATCTGCCACTGATGATTAATGTGCAATCTGTACCCGCATATATTGAGTGCCGTTACTTTCGTTGTATATGCTGAGCAGGTAAATACCCGAAGCCAGTAGCGCAGTCTCTATTGAGGTAGAGGTGTTGTTCTCATTTCTTAATGTTGTTATCGGTTTCCCCTCTATGCTCAAAAGTGAGAAAATACTGTAGGCAGGTGCAGTGATGTTCAGAAGGTTATTGGCAGGGTTTGGGTAAATGGCAAGGATTTCTTCGGTATTGGTACTTTTTACAACTGTTGGTGGTAGGCATAAACCAGCTGCTAATTTCAGGGAAAATTCGGGGTCGTTGTAGCAACGAATACTTCCGATACATTCGCAGTACTCCAGTATAACAGCGCAACCTTTACAAGCCGGATAAATGCCATTTTTGATACATCCTATCTTCTCGGCATACGCCCCATAGCTTTCAGGTGCTTCCCCATAAGTGGAATACACAGAACCTCCGGCACCTGTTAATGTAGTTGTATAAACCGTTTTTAGTAATGCAGTATCATACAGAACCATTCGAACAGAATCGACCCGGAAACTAAAAACTGTATCGGTGGTGCTAAAAGTAGGTGCGTGAAATCCCGGAATACGAATGGTATCTCCTACCGTTACATTGAAGATGTACAACGGGGTAAATTTTTTAAATAGTTGGTTATAGATATACACCGTATCGCCAGAAGCATAGGTGTATATTGTGGGGTGGTCATAAGCCCAGGAATCAGACGGAACCTTTGCTATTTGGCGAATACTACTACATGTTTTACCAAGGATGATACTGTCTCCGGCATTAAAACAATGAAAAACACCATCAGCTGCATTATGATACCACTCAGAGCCTGCTGGTGCAAAAGATGTTTGGGCTTGAACTGTGCTACGCAAGCACGAAATAAGCAACAATAGAGAAAAGAAAATAGGTTTCATAGAAAATGCTTTATACAAAAATATAACATTTTCTCACTAGCAAATCAGATTGTTATATGCTATTTTTCGTATCGTTGCTCTGCCCAAAGTGCTTGGTGGCTATGGTGTCTAAAGCACCATAGAAGTCTTCGCCATACTTACGTATAAGAGAGTCTTTCAGGAATTTATACACAGGCACTTTTAGCTTCCTGCCTAGCTTGCAGGCTGGTTTGCACATAGATGGGCGCGGCTCATAGTTAACTGCCTCGTATCCGGGATGTGATATAATGCGTATAGGGTAGAGATGGCAGGAGATAGGTTTGCGAAAATCTGTTTTGCCTTCTTTCCATGCCTGCTCTATGCCGCACTTTACGATGCCTGCAGCATCTGTAATGCCATATACGCATATGCCGCCATTTACAGTGGGTGTTACGAATCCATATTCATCGTCGGTAGTATGTGTGCCTTGTCTTTCTATTTCGGCTATAAATTCAGGAGTAAGGTTCGATTTGATATTTGGGTATATGCCGGCTATTATTCTGGTTTCTTCTTCTGTAAGCGGTGCGCCGCAGTCGCCATCTACACAGCAGCCGCCCTTACACTTGTCCAGGTCGCAAACGAATTGCTCCTGAATAATCTCATCGCTCAGTAATACGTTGTCTATTGCTATCATGCCTACATGTTGATGTAATTCATCAGCAGATTGTACTTACTGATGATGTCTTCGGTATTGGTTTCCTTGCCATAAACTTCTACTACCTTGTAGTTGTGCCTTTCGAAAGACGATACTACCGCATCAAGTACTGTGCGGTTGAGTTTCAGTGTTATTTCCAGCATGGCATGCTCATTGGTGCGGGAGTGCATGGCAAGCATTATTACATCTTCGTTTTCGCAGATGCGGGCTATGTCTACCAATGAATAATTGCGGGGAAGTATTTCCAGCACCAGCACCCCTCCCGGATTGCTGATACCGCTGTTTTCAGCTATATAACTGACTATGTTTTCTTCGGTAATGCAGCCTATGTATTTGTTTTCCAAATCTATCACCGGCAGCAGATGCAGCTTAGCCTGGTGCATAATAGTAATAGCATCGAACGGATGAGCGAGTGTGGAAACAGCTGGTTTGTACTGTAGTAAGCCTGCTTCTGCAAGTGTGGCATTGGTATCAGATACTTCCATAAGTGTATCTTCCAGTAAAAATGCCTGATAGTCTTCATCAGCAATAACGGGTATGCCGGAAAGCTCATTTGTTTCCAATAGTTCCAGTGCTTTGTGTACTGTATCTTCAGGAGTTACTACCGGTACTGAGTGGGATATTAGTCGTTCTATACTCATAGTGTTTCGGGGCTATTACTACTAATACTACAATTTACGTACCGGAATTGCCAACAGATTTTTTGTTGTTTGAAAAAAAACAAATGGAGAACTAACCTTTGTGTTTTTCGAGAAATGCGGAAAGGATAGCATTGAATTCAACCGGAACTTCCATCATGGGTGCATGTGCACATTTATCAATCCAATGTAGCTCAGAAGTAGGCAATAACCTGTGAAACTCCTCGGCTACCATAGGTGGCGTAATAGTGTCATTCTTGCCCCATATAAGGCATACTGGCTGCGTTATCTCCTGCAACTCATCGCCCAGATTGTGGCGGATGGCAGAGCGCGCAAGAGCTATTATTTTTAGTGCTTTTATGCGGTTGTTGATAATACTGAACACCTCGTCTACCAATTCTTTGGTAGCTACTTTAGGGTCGTAAAATGTAAGTTCTGTTTTTTTCTGAACATAATTATAGTCGCCGCGTTTTGGGTATGTTTCTCCCATTCCGTTTTCAAACAAGCCGGAACTGCCGGTAAGTGTAATAGACTTCACCAGCTCGCTGTGCTTGAGCGTGAATACCAGACCCACATGACCGCCCAGTGAGTTACCGAGAAGATGCACATTACGGAGCTTTCTGTGTTCGAAAAATTTGTGTACGAATCTGGAAAGACCCGATACGCTGGTCTCTAACAAAGTAAGGTCGTAAAGCGGAAGCAATGGGATAATTACAAGGTGCGTTTTTTTAAAATAGTCTACAAGATCCTTGAAATTGCTGAGTGCACCAAACAGACCATGAAGCAGTACCAGAGGCTCTCCGGCGCCTTCTTCTACATACTTATATTTACCCGAATATTTAATTTCGTAATCCATTAATTATATTGTGTATGCTGCTAAAATACTACTGTTTGCGCTAAAAACACAAACTTATAGAAATAGGGGGGACAAGTGAGTGATTTATAATCTGTGAATACTGTAAATTTTATATAATAAGTACTCTTAGATGAAAGTCTCAAACGTATACAGTTGTTCTTAAAAAAAGCAAAGCCTCAGCATACGCTGAAGCCTTACTCTCACCTTATGAAAAATATACCCACAACAAATGTACGACTTAAAGAAACGCCGACGCACAGAAAAGTGTTAAAAATATCTTATGGTTTTTATAAAATAAAATAAAGCAAAACGTTTAGTATTTTTGGTACGCATATTGCTATGCATCTACTATGATTACACGAATAATTATTGCTCTGTTTCTTTTGTTGCCATTTTACGGCAATGCACAGGTACGCCCACTCTACGATAACGATACAATGCTAATGCTGCCCGAAGTAAGGGTGACAGCACGCTGGAAAAATGATACAGACAGGTATCATTATAACCAGATGAAATTTTACGTGACTACTATTCTTCCTTACCTGGATGCTGCTACAAAATTGTTTAAAGAAGTAAATTCAAAAGTGAATGAAGAAGGGATAAGCAGAAAGGCCAGGAAGCAATATGTGAATATGCGTGAGGATGAAATGCGAACCCAATTCGAAGATAAAGTTAAAGCACTGAATGTAACACAGGGAACATTGCTGGTAAAGTTGATTTCCAGACAAACGGAACTGAACATTTATAAAATATTGCAGGAGTTCAAAAATCCGCTAACAGCTATAAAGTGGCAGGCATGGGGCAGGGTAAATGGAATGAACCTGGATCGCAAATACAATCCGGATGAAGAAAACGATCTGGAAAACATTATGGACGAGCTCGGATACCCGCTTCCACCAAGCTATGCCAGGACGTTCGTGAACTGAGTCCGATAAAGTTAATCGGGCGTTATTGCTATTTTATTCTTTTATTATTTGGTCTTTAAAATATATCTTTAGGGTGATTTTATTTACATGAAACATCCGCCATATTCTTTTGCCGAAGCAAATGAGCTTTGCGAAGAATTCCAATACATAAAAGGTAGCAATTACAACGAAAGTGCTTCCAGCACTATTAGCGCTGTTGCTGTTACTCCGTTTGATCCGGTAAGCAAAAACAGGTTTGTAATGCTGTTTTTGATGCTGAATGATGCTAAGACTGTACTGTCTATGGATTATGCCGGTGCACAGTATGACGTAATTGTAATATCAGGGTCTATAGCTGATAACAACTTCCAATATACCAATCTTCGTAGCTGGTTAACAGATAATGAACATCTCCTCGAGGATGGTCTGAATATATCAGAGTTGAAGAATAAAAATTAGCCAGACCGTTACTATTGGTCTGGCTTCATTCTTTTATAACTAATATTTCCTTTTGTTACTACTTTGCCGATAGTGCATTTTCCAGACTGCTGTCATATGCTTTTCTCCAGTCGCTGATATAGCCCCAGTTTTCGCCATCTACATTTATCTCCTTGCTTGCGTTTACATATCCAATTTTGGTGAAAGGAGTGTCTCTAAGCTCTGCTTCAAATATTGCCTGAAGGTCCGGGTTCACACTTACTACTACACGGCTCTGGCCTTCGCCAAACAGGGTGCCATCTTTGCGGATTTCACTATCCGTACTAATGTTGAATCCGAAATCATTTGCCATACTACATTCCAGCAGGCAGGCAAAAAGACCACCTTCTGATATATCGTGTGCCGATTTCACAAACCTATTGCCGATAAGTCTGCTCACAGTTTGTTGTAGATTATATTCCTCTTCAAGGTCGAAGTGAGGAGCAGGGCTGTGTGTAACGCTGCAGATGTGGTGCAGGTATTCAGAGCAGTTGATGTCGCCTGTATTGGTGCCAACCAGATAGATGATATCTCCTGCATGGCGGAAGCCGAGCGACATTTTTTGGTCCAAAGAGTCCAGCACGCCTACCATACCAATAGTGGGGGTAGGGTATACAGGGCCGTCTTCGCTCTGGTTGTAGAAGCTCACATTGCCACCAGTAACGGGTGTGTCCAACTTCCGGCAGGCATCGCCCATTCCTTTTATGGCATGTACAAACTGGTAGTATACTTCGGGATTGTATGGGTTGCCAAAATTGAGGCAGTTGGTAATAGCTACCGGCTGACCGCCGCTGCATACAATATTGCGTGCCGCTTCGCACACAGCTATCATTGCGCCCTTGTATGGGTCGGCAAATACATAGCGGCTATTGCAGTCTGTAGTTACTGCAAGTCCTTTTTCCGTGCCGTGTACACGTATTACGGCGGCATCGCTGGCCTCATTAGTTTGTGTGTTACCAGTGCCTACCATGCTGTCATACTGCTCGTATATCCAGCGCTTAGATGCTATGTTGGGTAGTTGTATCAGTTGGTATGCCACTCCTTTAAGGTCGGCAGGAACAGAGATGGTATCAGGATTGAATTTGCGAATCTGCTCTAAGTAAGCAGGTTCTCTGTATTCCCGCTCATAGATCGGAGCACCACCACCCAGCACCAGGCTCTCAGCGGGCACATCTGCCACCAGTTCCCCGTTCATATAGTATTTCAGGTTGGTGTCTGTAGTTACTTCACCTATCTGTACACAGTGTATATCCCATTTGTCGAAGATTTGCTGCACTTCTGCTTCACGTCCCTTTATCACTACTATCAGCATGCGCTCCTGACTTTCGCTCAGCAACATCTCCCATGGTTTCATATTGTCCTGACGCGTAGGTACTTTATCCAGATGGATGATCATGCCATGCTCGCCCTTAGCACTCATTTCGCTGGTGCTGCAGGTGATGCCGGCGGCACCCATATCCTGCATACCTATCAGTGCACCGGTTGGTATCATTTCGAGGCAGGCCTCGAGTAATTTTTTCTCTTCAAAGGGGTCGCCCACCTGTACTGCGGGCAGCGACTCTGCGCTGTTCTCGCTGATGTCGGCCGATGCAAATGAGGCGCCGCCTATGCCATCCTTGCCGGTAGAAGCACCCACAATGAACACAGGGTTACCTTCGCCATAAGACGTAGCAGAAGCGGTTTGGCCAATGCGCACTACACCTACACTCATTGCATTCACCAGCGGATTGGTCTGGTAGCAGCTTTCGTAATATACTTCACCGGCTACTGTAGGCACACCAAAACAGTTGCCATAATGCCCTATGCCTTTTACTACGCCCTTTATCAGCCACCGTGTTTTAGGGTTGTCTACCTTACCAAAACGAAGTGAGTTGAGCGAGGCGATGGGCCTTGCGCCCATAGTGAATATATCGCGGTGAATACCACCTACACCAGTAGCAGCACCCTGAAAAGGCTCAATGGCAGATGGGTGGTTGTGGCTCTCTATCTTAAATACGCAGCCCCAGCCATCACCTATATCTACGAGGCCGGCGTTTTCTTCGCCTGCTTTTACCAATAGTTTGGCGCCATCGCGAGGCAGTGTTTTCAGCCAGGTTATGGAGTTTTTGTAGCTGCAATGCTCACTCCACATCACGGAGTACATAGCTGCTTCAGTGAAATTGGGCACACGTCCCAGTATCTCAGTTACTTTTTCGAATTCTTCTTCGCGAAGGCCCAGTTTCAGTGCCTGTTCGAGTGTGGCTTGCATGGTGGCAAAGTTAATGTGCAAATTGCACAATGTGGCAATCGGATGAAGTGATAATTCGGGAATCAGGAAAACAATTGAACCATCGTGCAGTAGAATATATTAACGCATATTCGCTCCTTTTTTCACTTATCCACACCTCTCCTCGTCTCCCTCTGCTATGTTTTTAGCTTGAAATTAATAGTTATGCACAGTTATGCACACTAATTCACGAGTTATCCACATCTTTTTACTCGTTTTTGGCCATTCCCACCCTGTTTTAACGGCTATAATCCGCTCCTGTAAAGCGTTTGAGGCAATATTTAATATGTGGATAAATATGTTATCCCAAAAATGGTGCAAATTTGTGCAAAAAAGTGCAACTTTGTATAGTTAGTTATCCATTAAACACATCCATGACCAATTTTCTCGGTGAAAGTGAACTTGCAATGGATTCCAAAGGGCGCTTTCTGCTGCCGGCAAAAATCAGCAGACAGATACCCGAAGGGATGGGGGATAAGTTTGTGATGAACAGAGGGTTTGAGAAATGCATCAACATATATACTATCGACGTTTGGAATGTGATATATGAGAAAGTAAGTAAGCTCAATGACTTTAAAGAAGAAGTAAGAAAATTCAAAAGATTATTTCTCAATGGCGCATCGATAGTAGAGCTGGATAGTACAGGTCGCATACTGGTAGCAAAGCCGCTAATGGAGTATGCAGGAATAACAAAAGATGCTGTAGTAACGGCGCAAGGCAATAAAATGGAGTTGTGGGATAAAGATACGTATTATAAATACCTGGATCAAAATTCCGGTGGATTTAGTCAGTTGGCTGAGTCTGTAGCAAATGATTTCGGTAACCCATTCGACAGTCTGTAGTATGGAAGCACCAAATTACTATCATACTACAGTGATGCTGCGGGAGGCGGTAGACGGATTGAATATAAAAGAAGATGGTGTGTATGTAGATGCCACTTTTGGCGGTGGTGGACACAGCAGGGCGATACTGGAACGACTGGGAAAGAAGGGGAAGTTGGTAGCATTTGATCAGGATGAAGACTCGTGGAAGAACAAGCCGGATGATGAACGATTAATACCGGTAAGAGAAAACTTTAAGTATATGCGCCGGTTTTTGCGGTTGCACGGAATAAGTGAGGTAGATGGAATATTGGCAGATCTGGGTGTAAGTTCTTTTCAGTTTGATACAGCAGAGCGCGGCTTTTCTACAAGATTTGATGGGCCGCTGGACATGAGGATGGATAACCGAAGTGAGCTTACAGCAGCAGATGTTATTCGCACCTATACAGAGCCACAGTTGCACCAGATGTTTGAGCAGTATGGTGAGGTACGCAACTCGAGAGAACTGGCAAGACACATAGTAGCACAGCGTAGTGTGCAGAAAGTGAAAACGATAGGTGCACTGAAGGCAATGCTGGGACAAGTGATAAGGGGAATACCCAACAAGTATCTGGCTCAGGTTTTTCAGGCATTGCGCATAGAGGTGAATGATGAGCTGGGTGCGCTGAAGGAATTGCTGAAGCAGAGTGCAGTAACGCTGAAGCCCGAAGGAAGATTGAGTATAATATCTTTTCACTCACTGGAAGACAGAATAGTGAAACAATATATAAAAAGGGGCCGGTGGGATGAGCCCAATGAATATGAAGAGCAGATAGCACCACCACTAAAGCCGGTAAATGCAAAGCCGATAGAACCAACAGAGCAGGAGATAAAAAGCAACCCCAGAGCCAGAAGCGCCAGGTTGCGCATAGCAGAAAAGGTATAGTAGTGATGGGAAATGTGGAGCAATATGCTCAAACCCCGAGCGCAGGGGATTTGCAGATGGGTAATACCTGAGCTGCTGCAAACAAAGAGTGAAAAAAAAGCCCGTGTAGCGGGATTAAGTATATAGCGTGTATGAGCAGCGAGGATAAAAATATGCAGCAGGAGGTGCTTTCCCCTGCGCAAAGGGTGAGGAGCGACTGGCGGTCGCTCGTGGAGAAAGTGTCTTATAAAGCTATTGTAAACAACATTCCTTTCCTGGCATTTATGGTCCTTTTGTGTGTGCTGTATATCAGCAATAGCCAGCGTGCTATAGATATGCAACGACAGATAAATGCAAAGAACAAAGAGCTGAAAGAACTGCGCTGGAAGTATATGGATGTGAAGTCGCAGCTAATGTATGTGAAGACAGAAACACAGGTAATGAAAAACGCCGAGAAGCTGGGATTGAAACCATCGCTGCTGCCGGCATACAAAATAAAAAGTAAGTAAGGAACTTAACACATAATAATAACAGTGAAGCCAAACGCAAACATAAAAAAGGACATCAGGTTCAGAGTGTACGTAACATTTACGTGCATGTTTCTGCTTGGTTGTGCTATTATGATAAAGGCTGCACTGATACAGGCCAAGGAAGGGCCACGCCTGCGCTCTATGGCACGAGAGATGCACACACGCTTCGATACGCTGCTGGCAGAGCGCGGCAACATACTGAATGAAGAAGGGGTGTTGTTAAGTTCATCCATACCGGAGTTTGAGGTACATGTTGATTTCTCAGTTATAGACACGGGCTTGTTTGAAAAGAACATAGACACACTCTGCCTGTGTATGGCGCGCCTGTTTGTAGCTAACGGCAAAACGGCAGACCAGTACAAGGAAGAATTTGTAAGAGCCTACGACAACGGCAATAAGTACTATCTGCTGGCACGTAAGCTCAAGTACTATGAATATGAGGCAATGCGTAGTTTTCCCATATTCAATAAAGGCAAGGCTATAGGAGGATTTATTGCGGACCCTAAAGAAAAAAGAAAACTACCCTACGACAAGCTGGCACGCCGCACGCTGGGTATGTTCAGGGATAGCAACATTACAGGGCTGGAGGCTAAGTACAACAAGCACCTGGTGGGAGAAAACGGACGCAGGGTGGTGCAGAAGGCTACCGGCAGTGTGTGGGTGCCTATAGAGGGTAGTGAGGTAGACCCGGTGAATGGCCGTGATATCATTACTACGCTCGATATGGATGTGCAGGCAGTAGCGCATCATGCACTGCTCAGCAAACTACAGCAATACGAGTGTGCCTATGGCACTTGTATAGTAATGGAAGTGGCAACCGGGAAAATACGCACATTGGTAAATCTGGGTCGTCAGAAGGATGGTAGTTATGACGAAGACTTCAACTATGCTACAATACCTACAGAGCCGGGTTCTACGTTCAAGCTGGCTACGCTCATAGCCTTGTTGAGCGATAAAAAAATTAATGTAGACCAGATAGTAGACATACAAGGGGGTAGAAAACAATTTGGCAATAGGGTTATGTCCGACTCTCACCCTGATGGGGCACTGCGTGGAATGCCTATCTGGAAAGCCTATGCAATATCGAGCAATGTAGGCATGGCCAAACTGGCAGACCAGTATTATCACGACAACCCATCTAAGTTTGTTGACAATCTGAGAAGGCTGCAGCTGGATAAACCAACGGGTATAGACCTGCTGGGCGAACGCAGGTCTGTTATCACCAGCCCTGAAAGCAAAATATGGAGCAATAGCTCATTGCCATGGATGGCTACAGGATATGGTGTTATGATAACACCGCTGCATACTGCCATGATGTACAATGCAGTAGCTAACAACGGTAAAATGATGCGCCCCTATCTGGTAAGCGCAATCAGGGAATATGGCAGGGATGTAAAAAAATTTGTGCCCCAAGTCATAACTACAATTGCAGACCCCGAAGCAGTAGCACAGTTGCGCGTATGCACAAGGGCTGTGGTAACAGATGGTACCGGAAAGGGTATAGAGTCGCCCTACTATACCATGGCAGGAAAAACTGGTACCGCACAGGTGGCAGATAAGGGTATAAAGTACACAGATGGTGTATATCAGGGGTCTTATGTAGGATATATGCCAGCAGAAAACCCAAAGTACACCATATGTGTGGTGATACGCACCAAGGCACACTCGGCAGCATACTATGGTGGTACTATCGCAGCGCCGGTATTCAGGATGGTAGCTGATAAGATTTTCTCGCAGAATATGGGAGCATGGTCTGCACCACTGGATAGTATGGCAAAAGCAGGATCTGCTGCACTGCCCGGAAAGGCGGCAACAGCCGGCACTTACGAGGTGTTGCTGGGCAGACTAAATAAAAGAATGCCGATACCTGCAGACTATAGTCACACCATGGTGCAACTGGTAACAGATAGCAACAAGCATACCGGAGTAGCACCAAAACATGTATACCGTGGCATAATGCCGGACGTTACCGGTATGACGCTGAAAGATGCTGTTTATATGCTCGAAAACTATGGAGTGCGGGTGCGCATACAGGGATATGGAAAGGTACATGCACAGTCAGTACCTACCGGAACAAGATTATTAAAAGGACAAAATATACTATTACAACTAAGCTGATGAAGACGCTGCACAACATATTGTCTAACATAAATCTACTGCATACGCATGGCAAAAGTGCTGTGCCTGTAAGTAGTGTATGTATAGACTCGCGCAGTGTATCAGCTGACAGTGTGTTTATAGCTGTGCGGGGTAGTCTTACCGATGGGCATGCTTATATAGAGCAGGCAATAGGGCAGGGTGCAGTAGCAATTGTGTGCGAGAAAATGCCGGCGGTGTTGCGGGAAGGTATAGTGTATGTGCAGGTAAAGGATGCTGCAGCTGTTGCCGGACTAATTGCAGATGCTTTTTATGACAGCCCTTCGCAGCAGATGAAAGTAGTAGGTATTACCGGTACCAATGGTAAAACCACTACGGCCACTTTGCTGTACAGGTTATTCGAATCGCTGGGTTATAAGTGTGGCTTGCTCTCTACCGTGCAGAATCACATACATGATCAGGTGCTTGCAGCAACGCATACTACCCCCGATGCAGTTTCGGTGCAAGCTCTGCTGCGCAGAATGGCTGATGCTGGCTGCACACATGCGTTTATGGAGGTGAGTTCTCATGCCATACACCAGCACCGTATTGCCGGTGTGCAGTTTGCAGGCGGTGTGTTTACAAACATAACACATGACCATCTGGATTATCACAAAACATTTGATGAGTATATAAGAGTAAAGAAGTTGTTTTTTGATGGGTTGCCTGCAGGTGCATTTGCACTCACCAATGCTGATGATAAGCGCGGTATAGTAATGCTGCAGAACACAGTGGCCACCCGCAACACGTATAGCCTGAAAGCACCTGCTACCGTAAAAGGTAAGGTGCTGGAGAACAATCTTACAGGACTGGTGATGACGGTAGATGGAATCGAAGCACACTTCAGAATGATAGGCACATTTAATGCGTACAATCTGCTGGCAGTCTATGGCGTTGCAACGCTGCTGGGCGAGGATAAAATGAATGTACTGGCAGTGTTGAGTGGCTTGCAGGGGGCGGCAGGCAGGTTCGAGACTATATTATCTGAAAAGGACAAAGTGTTGGGAATAGTAGATTACGCACACACGCCAGATGCACTGATAAATGTACTGGCGACCATCAACCAGTTGCGGGTCAATGGTCAGCAGTTATTTACTGTAGTGGGTTGCGGTGGCGACAGAGATAAAACGAAGAGACCTATAATGGGTCAGGTAGCATGTGAGCACAGCGATAAAACAATATTCACTGCTGACAACCCCAGAAGCGAAGACCCGGAAACAATTCTCACTGAAATGGAAGCACAGTTGACATTTGCACAGAAAAGAAAGTGCCTGCGCATTACAGACAGAAGGGAGGCTATAAAAGTAGCTTGCACCTTAGCGCAGCCAGGAGATATAGTATTGATTGCTGGAAAAGGACACGAAGATTATCAGGAAATAAAAGGAGTAAAACATCATTTTGACGATAGAGAAGTATTGAAGGAAATTTTTGAAACATTAAATAAATAACCGGCACACATGCTATACTACTTGTTCACATACCTGCGAGACACGTTCCACTTAGTGGGAGCGGGGGTGTTCAATTACATCACCTTCAGGGTGGCTATGGCTATTATTCTTTCGCTGGTTATTTCTATGCTGTTTGGCAAGCGGCTTATCAAGTTTCTGCAGTATAAGCAGATAGGCGAAACCGTACGTGACCTGGGGCTGGAGGGCGAGCAGAAAAAGAAAGGTACACCTACTATGGGTGGGCTTATTATTATTGCTTCTATCATTATACCTACACTGCTTTTTGCGCGGGTTACTAATGTGTATATAGTGCTGATGCTGGTCTCTACTATTTGGCTGGGGCTCATTGGCTTTTTGGATGACTATATTAAAGTATTTAAAAAGAATAAAGAAGGACTTGCTGGTTGGTTCAAGGTTTTGGGTCAGGTGGGGCTAGGTATTATAGTAGGGCTTACCATGTATTTCAATGACCATGTGGTGATAAGCAGGGAAGTTACCAGGGGGCAGAATGGTGTGTATAGTGCAGCCGAAAAGGCAGAGCCGGGTACTTTTATCCGTAAAGACGATAAAGGCAATGAACATCACTATGTGAATGTGCGCACTGCGACTACTACTATCCCATTTGTAAAGACCCACGAATTCCGCTACGAGAAAATTGCAGCCATATTTGGCGAGAAGAATGTAGCTGTTACCACACCTATACTATACATCCTGTTTGTGATATTTATCATTGTGGCAGTATCAAATGGTGCTAACCTTACAGATGGTATAGATGGGCTGGCCACAGGTGTGTCTGCTATAATAGGGGTATGTCTTGGCGTGTTTGCTTATGTATCGGGCAACTATGTTTTTGCCAGTTACCTGGGCATCATGGACATCCCCAATCTTGGTGAGCTTTCCATATTCATAGGAGCTTTTGTAGGTGCGTGTGTGGGCTTCCTGTGGTATAATGCCTATCCGGCTCAGGTGTTTATGGGCGATACGGGCAGTCTGGCACTCGGAGGTATTATAGCCTCGCTTGCCATCATTGTGCGCAAAGAGTTGCTGATACCTATTATCTGTGGCGTGTTTGTCGTAGAGGTGCTTTCTGTAACGCTACAGGTATGGTACTTCAAGCGTACAAAAAAGAAGTATGGCGAAGGAAGGCGTATTTTTCTTATGTCGCCATTGCATCACCACTATCAGAAAAAAGGATACCACGAATCTAAAATTGTAACGCGCTTCTGGATTATAGGAATCCTGCTGGCGATAATGAGTATAGTAACGTTAAAACTGCAATAATGAGCACATCTGCAAAACGCTTGGTGATACTGGGCGCCGCTGAAAGCGGTGTGGGGGCGGCTTTGCTTGGCATACAGCAGGGCTGGGAGGTGTTTGTGAGCGATGGTGGAAAGATAAAGCCACCGTTCAGAGAGGTGCTGGATGCGAATGAAATAGCGTTTGAGGAGGGTGTGCACAGTATGGATAAAATACTGAACGCTACATGTATAGTGAAGAGCCCGGGTATTAGTGATAAGACAAAGCTGGTGCAAGAGGTGCGTGGTGCAGGCATAGAGGTGTGCAGCGAGATAGAGTTTGGTTTCCGTTACAAGGGTGACAGCCGGATAATAGCCATTACAGGCAGCAACGGCAAAAGCACCACAACCATGCTTACCTACAATCTGCTGAAGGATTCGGGTTATGATGTTGCATTGGTGGGCAATATCGGTTACAGTTTTGCGGGGCAGATAGCTAAGAAACCCTGCGAATGGTATGTAATGGAAATCAGTAGTTTCCAGCTCGATGATACACACACTTTCAGGCCGGATGTGGCAGTGCTGCTCAACATTACTCCCGATCACTTAGACAGGTACGATTACAAATTTGAAAATTACGTAGCATCAAAATTCAGGATTACAAAATTTCAACACAACTCAGATTTCTTTGTCGTAAACCAGGACGATAAAGCAATTCAACAATATCTGGCTTCCCATTCTGTTAACGCAACTACAATTTTTTTTACAATGAACGACAATATAGCTGGTGATGATGGCGGTTTCGTAAACAATGAAAAGATTCACATTAACTACGAAGGTGAATATTTCGACATGTCCATTCACGACCTCACAATTAAAGGTAAACACAATCAATATAATAGTATGGCAGCAGGTATTTCGGCCCGCATTGCAGGTGTAAGGAAGGTGAAGATACGCGAGACGTTTACCCGCTTCAAGGGCCTGGATCACCGCCTGGAATATGTGGCTACTATTCGTGGTGTGGATTTTGTAAATGATAGCAAGGCTACTAATGTAAACTCGGTATGGTTTGCATTGGAAAGCATGGTAAAGCCTACCATACTTATATTGGGAGGGCAGGACAAAGGAAACGACTATACCGAGATTCTGGAGCTGGTGAAGCACAAAGTAAAGGCTATAATATGTTTGGGTGTCAACAATCAGTCGATACATGACACCTTTGATAGTCTTGTAGATACTATAATAGATACAACCAGTGCTACTGAAGCAGTGCATGCGGCTTACGCATGCGCCGAGAATGGAGATGTGGTTTTGTTGGCTCCGGCTTGTGCCAGTTTCGATAGGTTCAACAATTTTGAAGATAGAGGAGAGCAGTTTAAAGAAGCTGTAAGAAACCTTTAAGCAGGAAGGAAGTAAATGGTATACAGATTATAAAAGAATTATCATGGCAGACCGCATGAAACAATTGCTGACAAAAACGAAAGGCGACAAAGTGATTTGGGGCGTTGTCTTGGTGCTGTCGTTTATCAGCCTGCTGGCGGTATATAGCTCTACCGGTTCTCTTGCATATCGCATGGAGAAAAACTCTGGTTACTACCTTGCCAAGCAGGTGATGGTATTGGGGTTGGGTCTGCTAATTATTTATCAGGTTCACAAGATCAACTATACCCGGTTTGCTAAGATTGCTGTAGTGCTTTATTTACTCAGTCTGCCGCTACTGGTATATACTTTGTTTTTCGGTACCAGTCTCAATGAGGGCTCCCGTTGGATAAAGCTACCCGTGATTAATCTGACTTTTCAGACATCAGACCTTGCCAAGCTGGCGTTGTTTATGTTTCTGGCAAGGGTACTTAGCATGAAGCAGGAGGTAATAAAGGATTTCAAGAAAGGATTTCTGCCGGTGCTGGTGCCTATGATGCTTACATGTATACTCATA